>JAOAHW010000155.1 GCA_026415015.1 Syntrophorhabdaceae bacterium | reverse complement strand
TGGTCTGGTTCAGGCCATGGAGGTGATAAAGCTCATTTTAAATATAGGTAAACCTCTGATAGGTAGGTTCCTCATATATAGTGCATTGACCACGGGTTTTCACATAATGACCGTAGAGCGAAATCCCGATTGCCCCCTGTGCGGGGAAAGGCCGACCATCAAGGCATTGGGTGAGAATGAAAACGAAGATGTGTGCAAGATTTAGAATAAAAAAGATTAGGATGGAGGGACTAAATGGCTAATATTTATATGGACAACTCGTATTCAATAGGGAGGACACCCCTTGTGCGGCTAAACAAGGTGGTGGATGGTGCCAATGCAACGGTCCTTGCAAAGATAGAGGGGAGAAACCCTGCCTATTCTGTAAAATGTAGAATAGGGGCAGCCATGATATGGGACGCAGAGAAAAGGGGTATTTTAAAACCGGACATGGAGATCATAGAGCCCACATCAGGTAATACAGGCATTGCCCTCGCCTATGTTGCAGCGGCAAGGGGATACAGGCTTACCCTTACCATGCCCGAGACAATGAGTATCGAGAGGAGAAAGCTACTTAAGATATTCGGTGCGAATATCATACTTACCGATGGAGCAAAGGGGATGAAGGGTGCAGTAGATAAGGCAGAGGAGATAGCAAAAAGCGACCCTTCCCGCTATTTTTTACCCCAGCAGTTTGAAAATCCTGCAAACCCCGCGATCCACGAAGCAACAACAGCCGTTGAGATATGGAATGACACGGACGGGAATATGGATATATTTGTCGCAGGGGTTGGAACAGGCGGTACCATAACAGGGGTAAGCCGCTTTTTTAAAAAGACAAAGGGGAAAAACATTATGTCCGTTGCTGTAGAGCCTGCCCATTCCCCTGTTTTGACCCAGACAAGAAATGGCGAGGAGATAAGACAAGGCCCCCACAAGATCCAGGGTATCGGTGCAGGTTTTGTCCCGAAGGTCCTTGACTTAAGCCTTATTGACCGCATAGAACAGGTGACAAACGAAGAGTCTATGGAGATGGCCAGGAGGCTTGCAAAGGAGGAGGGTATACTGTCAGGTATCTCATGTGGTGCTGCTGTGACTGCAGCGATACGCATTGCAAAAGAGCCTGAACATAAAGGCAAGACCATCGTTGTCATCCTCCCAGATGCAGGTGAGCGTTATCTATCGACACCTCTCTTTGAAGGTGTCTTCACTGGTGTCGAAAAGGCCTCGGCTTCAAATGATATACTGTGAGTTAGATGAACAGGGTTTATAGACTAATAATAAAAAGAACCTTAAAATGGAGATATGAAAATTTTTTATCTGTTTTACGGTTTTAAGATAATGCGATGGAGAATTCAGTTATTGAAAAAGGCTCCATAAGTTTATGACGAATGACCGTTAGACCATCTATTGAATACTCCAAAGTTCGAGGTGATCAGTTGATTAAAAAGGTCAGGTATTAGGTTGACCTGAAAAAGAAATTAATGGTAAGCTTCATAGAGTTGAATGACATGCCTTTTCAGTTAAAACATGAGAATTATGAAAGATTTTACTGGCTTTGCTATGGAGCCCACAGGTGTCCAGGTATTGACAGCGAGGATGCTATAATTGCAGAGGGATTGCTAAATATTGAACCCATGTTTTGTCTTAACAATGCGTCTAAGTTTATTTAAAAAAAGCTACCTGCCACCAAAGCCTTTTATGATCCATGAAAGGAGAAAAAAACAGGATGAATAGCAGTGATTACACAATAGATCTCTTCAGGCCAGAAGATGGTGAAGGCGTGGCAGAGCTCTTCAGGGAGGTATATGGAGAAGAGTATCCTGTCAAGATAGTCTATAACCCTGAACAATTGTCTATAGGTGTTGAAAGGGGAGACTATGTCCCTTTTGTGGCCAGAACAAAGGGAAACAGGATTGTGGGATTTTCTTCTCTGTATCACTCGGCGCCATATAAAGGGATTTATGAAGTAGGTCTCTCTTTAGTTGCCCCTGATTACAGAAATACACCGATCTTTGGTCTTCTCTCCCGACAAATCATAAAGGTAGCCCCTACAACCCCTGGATTAGAGGTGCTTTTTCTTGAGGCTGTATGCAACCATACAATCACACAGAAAGCAGGCATTATGTTTAAACTCATAGATACGACAATTGAGATTGACCTTATGCCTGCTGAGGCTTACGAGAATGAGCAGTCTGCCTCAGGAAGGGTATCGACCTTAAACATGTTCAGGACATTTGTCCATAAGCCTCATATTGTTTATGTCCCAGAGGTCTATAGAGAGTGTATCCGCTACATCTATGATGGATTTGATGATAGCCGCACGATCCTCCCATCAACAGAACCCCTTCCCGCAGATGGCCTAACGAAAATGTCTACAGAGATATTTGACTTTGCACAACTTGCGCGGGTAGCCATCCATGAGGTGGGCGCTAATTTTGAGGCTGCCTTTGATAAAGAAGAAAAACATATAAATGATAGACACTGTCAGGTAATACAGGTGTGGCTCAATCTTTCATGGCCATGGGTTGGTGAGATTATAAGTATACTCAGGGCAAGGGGTTTTTTTCTTGGCGGTATTTTGCCCAGCTGGTTTGGGGAAGATGGTCTTCTTATGCAAAAGGTGCTCTCTAAACCTAACTGGGAGGGGATCAATCTGTATACTGACAGGGCTAAGCACATCCTTAGTTTTATAAGAGATGAATGGGAAGAGAACGCAAAGAGATAAATAAATTCAATTAGAGGAGGAGCATTGTGTATCGCAGAACTTTCTTAAAGATTGCCATGATTTCTTCTGCTACTGTCGGCTCTCTTTTGAAATCAAATTTCACCTTTGCCAAGGGTATTCCATCAAAGGTATTTGGAAGTATACCAAAGGATAAATGTTATGTAGCCCCGGCTAAAGGTCCGATTCAGACCTCCCTTACTGACCTGTTCAAGGTTGGCCCAGGACCATCAAGCTCCCATACTATCGCACCATTGCGAATTTCGAGTGATTTTTTGAAGACAGTGGGAAATTTGCCGAAGGATGTAATAGATAAATCACAATCCATCGAAGTGAGACTCTTTGGCAGTCTAAGCGCAACCGGCAAAGGGCACCGCACAGATCGAGCTATCCTTGCAGGGCTTTTAGGACAGAAGCCAGAAACATGTGATACAAAGCTTATGGATGAACTCCAGGACACGACAAAAAAGTATACAACTACAATCCAGGGGAAGACCTTTGAGGTAAGCCATGACATAATAGTCTGGGACAAAATCGAGCATAACTACCCCTTCTCAAATACCATGATCATGCGACTTATCGGGAAGAATGGAGAGACCCTTTTCGAGAGGGAATATTACTCTACAGGCGGAGGTTTCTTCCAGTGGAAGGGGCAACCAGCACCTGATAGAGGCAAACCTGCCTATCCCTTCGGCACCATGATGGAATTTAAGCGTATGGCACAAGAACATAAAAAGAGCCTCCATGAGATCATGATGGAGAATGAGAAGGCTATTATAAAAGTCGGGGATAAGGAAGTCATCGCACACCTCGATTCGATTCTAAAGACCATGGAAAATAGTGTAATCCAGGGCATAACAGAAGAAGGCCTCCTTCCAGGACCCTTTGAGTTATACAGGAAGGCAAAAAGGATATACGAGCGCTCCAGAAAGGCCAGGGCTACGGACAGGTTGATGCAGCAAATGAGTAGCTACGCCCTGGCAGGTTCAGAAGGTAACGCCGCAGGACGCCTCTCGGTCACGGCACCCACCCTGGGTTCTGCGGGAACCATGCCTGCCCTTGTTTATATGATGAAACACCATATGAAGCTCTCCCAGGATGCCATGAGAAAAGGGCTATTAGCAGCAGGGCTTGTTGGGTTCCTGTGCAAGCACAATGCGAGCGTTGCCGGTGCAGATGTGGGCTGTCAGGGAGAGATAGGCGTGGCCTCATCCATGGCCGCTGCCATGATCTCCTATGCCACAGGGGCCTCCCTTGATGTCACAGAGATAGCTGCCACTATCGCCTTGGAGCATCACCTCGGCATGTCTTGTGATCCTGTGGGCGGTTTTGTTTTGATTCCCTGTATAGAAAGGAATGCCTTTGGAGCGGTCAAGGCCTATAACGCCTATCTCCTCGCCAGAAACGAGATTCCATCCCAGCGATGGGAGGATCTGGACCGTGTTATTGTTGCCATGTATGAAACAGGACTGGCCATGCCGACCCAGTTTAAGGAGACAGGTACAGGCGGTCTGGCCGTAACAATGGTTGATTGCTGATATAAAGAGGACTCTTAAGATTTACTTGTCTATTTTTAGAGGCTTAATGGGCAATAGAGGCATGACCACTAAACCATCTATTGGTATACATGATGAGTTCGGAAGTGGCCAGCTAACTAAAAAACTATTTACTAAGTGCATCTGGAAAAGAAAATAAAGACCTTAGTATAAATTTTCTGTTATACAGGTTTCAAAAAAGGCAGTAAGAAATATACCGCCGATTACTTTCCGGCTAACCTTTCCATGATGAATTTTACCTGTCTGTCTTCGGGGTTGAGCTTTAAAACATCTTCGAAGGCCTTTTTTGCCTCCTGTTCATTTCCCTTCTGGTAATAAAATAGCCCGAGAGACCTCTTTAAGGATGATTCTTTTGGGTATTTTTCTACCCCTTCCGTAAGATACTTCAATGCCTTTTCATCCTCTTTCATCTCCTGATAACAGAAGGCAAGATAGTAATAGATTTCAGGGCTTGGTTGGGCCTTCAAGGCCTCCTCAAATAATGTTGCTGCCTTTCCGTAATTTCTCTGTCTGAAATAGTTTCCCGCTTCAATTAAAAGCTCTGTAGCCTTTTTCTGTCTTTCCTCTTGGGACATTTTTGAGTATGGGTTTGTGAAGGCATCAACTACCTTTCCATGAGGGATTTTAGCATCATATACCCTTGCCACCTCAATTCCTTTGAGCCTCATCTCATCTGTATTCGTTGAGCCAAAAAAGTTGGCCCCTATTTTTATGGGTGTTTCAGATGTAATGTTTGTTGCATTATCGTGTATGTTGTTATCTTTTATCTCTCCTGAAAAGCCCTGCAGTTTTAAACCTGTTTCATTCTGAAAGATGCTTGATAGAGATAGAGATGTACCTGTTCTTGTAAGCTCAATAGCAGTTTTATTCCCTGAGATTATGAGATGGTTTAGTAGCGGTGAAGGGACTCCTGTTATAGAAACCCCGGTATCACAATCGGTAATTATCCCGTTTTCTATAAATCCTTCAGATGAGTTGATAGTAAACCCCTTCTGGGCATTTTTGATTTTAAACCCCTTTATGTGTATCTGTCCGTTTTCTAAAATGACCCCGCCCCATTTTTTATTTTCCTGGGAGATAAATTCTACAGGTGCATCCTTTGCATCTATAATAAACTTTCCTTCCACAGTAAGCGAGGCATTTTCTGAAAAGATTATTCTTGTATCAGGCTCTACCTTAAGGATTAGACCCTTTGGGATTTTAAGATTATCCTTTACAATGTAAATCCCTGAGAGTGTAGTATCCCTTTCGATGACCCCTGTAAGGATTTGAGGTTCCTTTGAGACCAATGAGGCCTTGATGGCATCCTGTATCTCTGATTCATTTCCTGCCATATCAAAGGCAACGACCCTGTAGTAATAAACCTTACCCTGCTCAGCAGACTTATCCTCAAAGGCATTGAGCTCAACGGCTCCTATCTCTTTAAAATCACTTAAGGGCTTTTCACTTCGTAATATCCTGTATCCCTTTAAATCAGAGACATTGCTTAAGGCCTCCCATGATACCTCTATTCTATCATTAAATCCCTTTGCCTTAAGACCTTTTACCTGTGGTGGTGGGGTGGTGTCTATTGTCACAAATCCACTTACATCAATCCACTGGGTATCAAAGCCTGCTGGCTTTTTAAGAGATACAATAATCGGCGCCTCTTTTACATTATCGCCTGGCATGACTACATACTCACCAATATAGATACCAGGCTGTTTTTCTTTCATAGGTATGGCCTTTTTAAAATTGCCTATATCAAATGTGGCCACCATTCCTTTATCACCTTCAGCTCCAACCTGGATGACCTTGCCTTTTCCAAAGGGCGATTCCTTTGCATTGGTTAGCACCTCTTTAATTTGAGGTCTATATTCAACAATCCCTGCAGGAGATGGGATCTTCTCACTGAATTTGTAACAGAGTTCATTGACCATCCTTACCTGCTGGATATCCCTTAAGTTCATGGCTGTAGAGACAGCAGTCATAACAGCACTTAATGGTGAAAGGGGTACCCCACCCTCATGGTATCTTACAGAGTCTTTAAGCCTGAAAACCTCTTTTCCTGACCTTATATTTATCATCCATATTTCAGCTTCCACACCGAGCTGGGAGTAGGCTACTGCGTAAATCTTCTTGTAGTCAGTAACCTTTCCATAAATAAGTCCATCACACCCTAAGGCCTCGCAGACATTTTTCGCTGGAATTTCAAGGATGTTCTTACCTGTTGTTCTTTCAAGGTGAATTATTTTTTCATCAACAACACCGATTTCAATATCTGTATATGGTTTTGAACTGAAATGGTTATAAAAGGCCTTTCTTACCTGATTTGCAATCCCTACCTCTTCTGTCTTATTTTCAAAGGGAATGATTGCCACTGTTTTAGGAAGGTCTTCGTCTGCGATTTTTAATTCAGTCGCCTCTTTTTTAAAACCAGGAACTTCAGACATGGATGCACAGGAAAAAAGCATGAATGAAATTAAAACAGGAAGTAGAAAAAATCTAATAATCATCAAATCCCCCTTTATTTTCCAATTATATTTTTTTGCAAACTTTCTTTCAAGATAATTTTGTGTATCTTCAAGACCATTGTATGGTAAAAATTAATACCAAAGCTGTAAAATAAAAAGAAATAATCAGCGTATAACAATAACAGGAAAAAGTTTAAGTGTAATAAAACTGATATGGACAGTTGATGCGTATAAGGCAAAGGAATTTCTTAAAAATTATTATCCCCATTGTGATATCCTGCTCGTTCAAATAAATTGGAATATTGATGGCGGATTTTATTTTATTCCGTTGAATGTTCAGAAAAGAGTTTTTTATGAAATAGGGATAAACAATTATATAAGACTTCCAAAACCTGGAACAAATCAAAGAGGTATAATTTTTAAATTTTTTATGATTAACTGATAAGGGTAATGATCTTAGGTAAAAACCTTAAAAAAACAGAGAAATTTTAAATATGTTCATCAACCCAAAGGGAAGAACACCCATGTAGATTATTATAAACATGAGGACATAGCATATAATCTTCTCATGGGCAGATAGCTTCATTATCTCAAAGCTTGCAGTATCCTTTGAGTAACTCATCCTGACAAGATTTAGATAATAGAATATGGATAACACAGCGTTTACTGCACCTACAATAACAATAAAAAGATAGCCCTGCTTAAAGGCATTTGTGAAGAGGAAAAATTTACCAGTAAACCCGCCTGTCGGAGGTATGCCTGCCAGTGAAAAGGCAGAGACTGCCAGTGTCATGGCAAGTAAAGGTGAGCGTTTAGAAAGACCTACAAGGTCATCCAGGGTAGAGTTTTCTCCATTCCTTGAGATTGATATAATTACATAAAAACATGCAAGGGTCATAAATACATATATGGTTATGTAATATATTGCAGATACAATACCATCGACACTTAAGGTTAAGACACCCATCATAAGATAACCTGCATGGGCAATACCAGAGTAGGCGAGGAGCCTCTTTAGATCCCTCTGGACAAGACCCACGATATTTCCAAATGTCATGGACAGGGCAGAGAGTATTATCAATGCATTTACAAAGCTATAATGAAATGGGGTTGCAATTACTGCAAGCCTTATCAATAGAGCAGTGGCTGCAATCTTTGGAAGGGTTGCAATAAAAGTTGTAGTTGTGTTGGATGCACCCTCATAAATATCAGGTGCCCAGAAGTGCATGGGGAAAAGGGAAAGTTTAAAGAATACACCTGTTAATGTAAGTATTAATGCAAATACACCAAAAGGCTGTCCCATTAGAGTTCTAAAATGTGGGACTATCTCTGAGATAAAGGTAGAACCAGTCATACTATAAAGATATCCAATGCCATAGAGCATGATACCTGTGGAGATGGCGCCAAAAAACAGATATTTCATAGACGCCTCTACCTGATTTGAATCCTGTGACCTCCTTAATGGGATAATAACATAGAGGCTATAGGATGATATCTCAAGGCTTATTATTATGCTTATAAGTTCAACAGAGCTTGAAAGCATCATAAGACCTAAAGATGACAAACCAAGAAACATGAAATATTCAGGCAAATATTCATCTTCTAAGCCATCTTTATCAGTAAACATAAATATAACAAGACATAGACCAAAGGCTATAAGTACCTTGAAGATCTGGGAGTAGAGGTCCACTCTATAGGCACTATAGAATAGTTCACCCCTATTGGTTATACAGAGGACTGTTATTATAAAGGCAAGAAACGACAGTACCTTGGCAGTGATAATGGTCTTCTGCCTTGACTTACCCAATGATATAAATAAAAAGATGATTGAAAATAAAATTAAATATAGTTCAGGCAAAATCAGCATATATCACACCTTATCGTAAAATAACATTTAACTGACTATGGAGGTAACCTAAAGTCTTCTCTATTGTTAGTACAAAAGGTCTCGGGAAAAGACCCATCCAAAAAACAAGTATACAAAGGGGTATAAGATAGATTATCTCCCTTAAATTCATGTCCTCAATCTCCCTCTTGTCTTCTCTACCCCAGACAATCTGTTTTAGCAGTCTCAACATATATGCTGCAGCAAGCACAGCCCCTGGTATTGCAAATAGACCAGCAATCTTGTGGTCTTTAAAGATTCCAAGGAGAACATAGAGTTCACCTATAAAGTTATTAGTCCCTGGGAAGGCAAAAGATGAGATAGAAAATAGTCCAAAGAAACCTACATAAACTGGCATAATCTTACCAAGTCCTGCATTATCGAATATCTGCCTGCTATGGGTCCTCTCATATATTATCCCTACACATAAAAAGAGCGCCCCTGTTGTAACACCATGATTGAGCATCTGAAGTAATGCACCCTCGAACCCGAATAGGGTAAGGGAGAATATACCAAGGGTAACAAAACCCATATGTGCCACACTTGAGTATGCTATCAGTTTTTTCATGTCAGTCTGGCTGAGACAGACATAACCACCGTAGATGATACCAATTAAAGATAGAATAATTATATAAGGTGCAAAAAGTTCGCTTGCCTTCGGTGTAATGGGTAGACAGAATCTCAAGAAGCCATAAGTTCCCATCTTAAGGAGGACACTGGCAAGAAAGACACTACCTGCTGTGGGTGCCTCTGTGTGGGCTGCTGGCAACCATGTATGGAATGGAAACATAGGGACCTTAATAGCAAAGGCAATGGCAAAGGCAAGGAATACCCAGATCTGGAATGTCATGCTGTAATTTCTGAACATGGCATTGGGTATACTGAAGCTACCTGTAACAAGATAGACTGCGATGATTGCCACAAGGAGGAATACACTGCCAAAGAGGGTATATATAAAGAACTTAATAGATGCATAGTCCCTCTGAGGACCTCCCCATATGGCAATCAAAAGATACATGGGTATCAGCATTGCCTCCCAGAATATATAGAAGAGGATAAAGTCAAGGGCACAGAACACACCAATCATGGCGCATTCCATGATGAGTATGCAGAACATAAACTCCTTCACCCTCTCTTTGATTGCTGTCCATGAACATAGGACGCATATAGGAGTTAGCAGGGTTGTAAGGAGGATGAGAAAGATTGTAATCCCATCAATACCAAGGACATAACCAATATTATAAGAGGGGATCCAGGGGATAAACTCACCGAATTGATAATTATGTGTATCTGGGTTAAACCCAGAGAAAAGGACAAACGACAGGATTAGATTTACTATCCCTGTAATAAGGGCAGTTACCTTAATGGCTGTTTCATTCTTTATGAAGAACAGAAGGACTGCACCTATTAGGGGTATAAATATTGCCGTAGAAAGTATTGGAAAACTAAAAGTATTCATCAAAAGAAACTGCTGCTCCATATCTTAACCCATCCTCAAAGCAAACCAGATAACTACTACAAGTATAAATACTGCAAACCCTATGTATGCCTGTACCCTTCCAGTTTGCAGTTTTCTTACTAAAAATCCTGCCATCCTCACTGAAAGTGCTGTGCCGTCCACAATGCCATCTATTACTATCCTGTCAAAGGCATAAGCGAATTTTGCCTTTAAAAATAAGAGTTTAAGTGCCACAGTATTGTATATATTCCCCCACCATGTATCTACAGGGGCTATTGCCATATCATCTACAAACATAAAGGCCCTGCCACCTTTTCTGTAGAAATAGTCCATATCAAGATTGAGCTTTTCTTCTGGTGATAGCTTTTTCACAAGGAGGAAGAAAATAAGACCTGTAAAAGACAGGATCTGTAACATCTCAGAGAGGTGAGAAAGCGTGTAAGGCCGATATTCAACATGATAAGGCAGAAGCACATAGAGTGAATCAGGATAGATTCCTATTATGAAACAGAGGGCTGAAGTAAGACCCATAGACCATAGCATATTTTTTGGTGGCTCTGTTGTCTTGATAGGTGCCTCATCTTTACTGAAGAATGCAAAATATGTAACCTTGAGACCCACTGACAGGAATGTACCAATGCCTGCCAGGTTCATAAGGAGCATGAGTATAAGCCTGCCCTCTTCATGGGCAGCGGCAACTATCATAGATTTACTAACAAAACCTGAAAATAGAGGGAAACCAGAGATGGATATGGCCCCAACAATATAGAATATCATGGTTAGAGGCATGTATTTGTAAAGGCCACCAAGCCTTGTAAGCTTTGCTGTCCCTGTCATATAAAGTACTGCCCCTGCACCCATAAAAAGAAGTGCCTTATAGAGGATATGGGCAAAGGCATGGGCACATGCACCATTTACAGACAGTTCTGTCCCAATACCAACCCCAGCAACCATGTATCCGACTTGGCTTATTATGTGATAGGCAAGGACCCTTCTCATATCATTTTCTATCACTGCATAGAAAACACCGTATACTGTCATGGCTGTACCAAGGATGGCAAGGACCTCAAAACCAGGGAAGCCCCTTGCAAGGACATATACGGCTGTCTTGGTTGTAAAGGCACACATAAATACTGCGCCCTCTACTGTAGCCTCTGGGTAGGCATCAGGTAGCCAGGCATGTAGTGGTAGCACTGCTGCATTTAAGGAAAAACCAGCAAGTATGAGGTATTCAGCAATACCGGCATTGGCTGGTAGTATCCTCTCAAATGCCATGCTGCCTGTCTTGTAGTAATAGAGCATCATACCTGCAAGAAATAGGAGCCCTCCAAATACATGGACAAGGAGGTATCTATAGCCTGCCTCAATGGACCTCTGCTCTTTTCTGAACCAAACAAGAAATACAGAGGAGAATGCCATTATCTCCCAGAAGATAAACACAGTAATATAGTCACCGCCAAAGATTGCTCCAAGAGAGCTACCAATATAGAAGTTTCCTGCTATGTGATGGCCATCCTCTTTTACATGGAGTGCATAGAGGGCGCCGAGGAATGCCATTATTACAAAAACCCAGGCAAAAACAAGGGAGAGTTTATCAACCCTGCCAAAGATGAGTTTTATGTTAAGGAAGCTAAAACTACCATATATGCCTTCCTGCATCAAGGCAACATCAATAATCCCAAGAACGGGTATTAAAAGGAGAATAAACTTTTTTGCCTTTTCATTCTTTATAAGAGGCAGTAATAGGCTGCCGATAAAGAAAAATACTGCAGGATGTATCCACCTATCCATAGAAATCCTCATCCTTTGAGAGAAATGCGTGGGCTATACCCTTTGCAACCTTAATCAGAATAAAACACCCTATCCCACCAAATAGAGTCCAGAAGCCTGGGATATTATCCACAAAAAAATGTCCGTGTGCCCCTATGTGTATCACAATGTCATAGATGACAAGGACAATAAGATACACTATGAGAACCTTTTTTAATGCAGATAGGTTGTTTCTTAATGCCTCTATGTATTTCAACACATTCATAGCCCTATCCTGGTGTTTTTAGTCATTATGGCAAAAGCCTCCCAATAAGCTGTGTAAAGAACTGGGGGAATATACCTATGGCAACAGAGATCAACGATGCAATAACAAGGGGCACAACCATAGTAAGGGGTGCCTCTTTGATATTAGCCCTATTCCAGCCAGGCCTGTTGCCTTCAAAAAATGCCTTTATAGTAATAGGTGCAAAATAGCCTGCATTTAATATGGTGCTTATAAGGAGGACTGTAACTATTGTCATGTTGTGGATACCCATGGCACCATTCAAAAGATACCATTTACTCACAAACCCTGCTACAGGTGGCACACCTATCATGCTAAGGGATGCTATGGCAAAGGCACCAAATGTAAAAGGCATGACATAACCAAGACCAGCCATATCACTTATCTTTTTCTTGTGCGCTGCCACATAGATTGCCCCTGCGCAGAAAAACAGGGTGATCTTGCTGAATCCATGATTTGCAATATGTATTATGCCACCCATAACCCCTGATGGGTCAAGGAGGGCAACACCAAGGACAATATAAGAAAGCTGACTTACTGTTGAATATGCGAGCCTTGCCTTTAGGTCATCTTTAGTAAGGGCAATAACAGAGGCAGCAAGTATGGTAAAGGATACAATATATGCTGTCCATATACCGAGGTTTGTATTTTGCAGTAATGATGTACCGAATGTGGAGAGCATAACCCTTGATATACAGAAGACCCCTGCCTTGACAACTGCCACAGCATGGAGTAGTGCACTCACAGGCGTAGGGGCAACCATGGCAGAGGGTAGCCAGTTATGGAGAGGCATTATAGCTGCCTTGGCAAATCCGAAGATAAAAAGCCAATATGCAATGCTTATCCAGATATTGCTGTAATCTTTACCAAAAATACCTGTTACGATATTGTCAGAAAAATCAAGGGTCCCTGTGAGGACATAAGTAAGCACAGTTGCAGGCAATAGGAGCCCCTTTGATGTCCCCATGAGGTATACTATATATTTTTTAGCACCTGCATAGCCCTCCTCGTCCTGATGGTGGGCAACAAGTGGGTATGTGAATATGGTTATTATCTCGTAGAAGAGATAAAGGGAGAAGAGGCTACCTGAATATGAGACACCCTGGGCACCAAGGATTGCCACTGCAAAGCATGTATAGTATCTTGTCTGGGCATGTTCATTAAGGGAGCGCATATATCCTACGTTGTATGATGTGGCAAATATCCAGAGGAATGATGAAATGATTCCAAAGACAAGGGATAAGGCATCTACCCTGAAATTCAAAGATATGCCAGGGGCAATGGTAGAAAGGGTATATACTATCTTCTGACCATTAAAGATTATCGGAACCATATAGGCCACTGAAAGGAATGTGGCTATAGAGCCTGCAAAAGACCAGAACTCCCTTAAGTTTGGTTTTTTGCCTGAGAACATGATAAGGATGGTAGTTATAAGGACTATAACTATTGGTATTAGAGGTAAAGGGCTCTCAATGGTCATATCCTAATCTTTCATCTCCTTTAATGTATCGCCTTCTATCTTTCTGAAACGCCTGAATATGAGAATTATAATGGCAAGGGCTATGGCTGTCTCTGCTGCTGCAATTCCCATGATAAAGAGTGTAAATATCTGTCCATTTACTCTATCAGGGTATAAAATCCTGTTAATGGCAACAAAATTAAGCCCTGCTCCATTCATGATAAGCTCAATGGATATAAGCATGGCAATGAGTGTCCTTCTGTATACTATGCCAAGTATACCGCAGCACATGAGGAACAAGGCCAGAAACATATAAACATGGATGTTATTGAATAGAAAAGCCCCTGTCATCTTTCCTTCCTTGAATAGAGTGCAAGCATTATGGCGCCTATTATACTCACTACAATCAAAAGGGAGATAAGCTCAAAGGGGAGCATAAATCTGTCAAAGAGCGCCCTTCCTATATCCTTTGTTGTCATTGCTGTTGCTGTTGTCTTAAATCCTATCCATTCTGTCCTCATAATCACAGTGAAGAACAAGACAAATGAGGCAATGGCTGCTATTGCCCCGGATATAAATTTTACAGGTCTTGTCCATTCCTTTGGCCTTTTAAACATTGGTCCAGCGAGCATGATGGCAAAGGCAATAAGTATTGAGATTGCACCCACATAGATGAGTATCTGCATCATGGCAATAAATGGTGCACTAAGATATATATAGAGACCTGCAATACCAAACATGGTTGCTATAAGACCCATGAGGGCATAGATTATTGAGCCTGACAGGACTGTAATCAGCGCCCCGGCCATGGTTATCAACACAATAATGATAAAAATAATATCAGCTAAGTGCATTATCTCTTCTTCCTCTTTTCAAATTCAGCAACAAGGTCATAGTGAAATGTCTCTTTAGTAAATGAAGCAGGGTTATAATCTGCAGAAAATGCAAGGGCATCAGTAGGACATGTCTCTACGCACAGACCACAGTCTGTCTCTTATACACATCT
>JAOAHW010000089.1 GCA_026415015.1 Syntrophorhabdaceae bacterium | reverse complement strand
TTTAAAGCTATCAAACATACCCTACCAGATAAAGTAGATCTTCTAATCAAAACAGAGTAATAAACAGAGTAATAGTAGTGCCTATGGAAGAATAGGAGTTTAGTTATTTCAATAGGTTAGGGGAAATTACCGACGAAGTCGAAATAGAATCGGATTTAGTGTTCGAAGTGGGTGGAATATACACTGTAGGAACATAGTTATTAAAGGGGTGGGATTTTGGGTTGTAAAAGGCTGGTGAAATAGAATGAGATTTAATGTTCAAGTTGGGTTATCGTTCGAGATGGGTGTATATACAGAAAGCCCAGGCTTTATCTTGCCTTAGACCTTTAAAACGAGGTTGATCATATCGCCCCGTGTGAACCCCATGGCATGGAAAAACTGAAGTAGATCCCAATCATTCCAGTTAACGAGGGTGTAGATTGTATCAACACCATATCTCTTGAGATTGGTGATGAGGGCTGTGGCGAGGATCTTTGCAATACCTCTGTTCTGGTAGTCTGGGTCTATACCTATTGTATCTATCCATCCAATATTATTGGGGACCTTGAATTCCCAGCCACTTACCTCACCAAGTATAAAACCTACAACCTTGCCATCGATCTCTGAGACAAGGGATGCATCAGGCGGCCTTGACTCTGCCTGTTTTACTATTTTTGTGGTCCAGTAGTCACGTCTTGATTCACCTAACACCTTTGTGTCTATTTCTACAATAGCATCAAGGTCATCCTTTGTCATTATCCTTACGTTTAACTTGTCTAAAAAATTACTCATATCACAGTTTGTAATTTTTTTAACACACTTTTTGAAATAATGCAACTTATGTTATCTTATTTGTGAAATAAAATACAAAATAGATTTTCAAAACCTTGTAATAGGCAATAATGAGAAATTCACAAATATTTCAAACTAATGGTTTGTATAGAGACACCTATCATTTTTGCATGTAATAAGAGTCATGCCTCTGAAAAGCCTGTCCTTTACATAGGCAAGCTTCTTCTCCTTTATAACAAAAAAAGCCCTTTTATTAGATCGGGCTATCCTTAAGAATTCGTCTTCGTCTATAAAATACCCCTTTGCATCTTCATATTTGGCACCCATATCAAGCTCGCCCCTGTAGTTAACAATTATAATCCTCTTTTTTATATAAAAGGTGAGGGTCTGGTCATAGGAGCCGTAATTTACAATCAGGTCATTGTCTGATTTCCTTTCATTTAAGGCAAGGGCAATGTCCTTTGTGGTATTTAGCCTGTCAATAATGTGTCTATGAATTATGATATTGCATATGAATACAAAGGAAAAAATGACGAGCAGGAAAAACATAACCCTATAAATTATAGACCTTGCTGACATCAAAAGGAACAACAAAGCAAAAAAGGATGTGGCAGCCAAAATTATGAAAAATACCTTGAGTTCGCTTATGATGAGGGGGGCTTCATCTGAGATCGCTTCTACCCATTTTAAGAATATCTCTGTGTTATAGAGAAAAGGGATAGATATGATGGCTACAAAGATGAGAACAAAAGGTAAAATCTCCCATTTTGTGTTAATCTTTGATGTATCCTTTTCACCGAACAATACACCAAGGACCAGGGCCATAGCTGGAAAGATAGGGAGTATATAAGGGGGTAGCTTTGAGCTTGAGATACTGAAAAAGGCAAATACCACAATAGACCATATTAGAAAAAGCCTTATCTCTTTTCTTTTCCACAGGTTTACAACAGCCCTGGGTAGAAAAAAAGACCATGGAAAAAGACCACCAAATAATACTGGAAAAAAATAAAGGATGCTACCTGTCCTCTTGTGCTTAGATGTAAAGAACCTGAGAAAGTGCTGGTCAATGAAGAAAAAATAGAAAAACTCCTTTTCTTTCATAGATATGGTGATAAACCAGGGCAGGGCTACTACAAGATAGACAATAATGCCTTTTAAAGGTTTCATCTCCTTTATGAAATCCAACCTCTTCTCAGTGATAAGAAAGATAAATATGGTTATTAACATCAAAATAATAACAACAATGCCTTTTGTAAGTGTGGCCAGGGCAAGGCATATATAGAATAGATAGATAAAAAAAGGCTTTTTGTCTTTGTAATACTCATAGAATAAAAACAGACTGCATGATAACCATAGTGTAAAAAACATATCCAGGGTTACAATCCTTGCCATAGAGAAAAACCCAAATGATGATGCGAGTATCATGGAGGAAAAAAAGGCTATCTTACTGTTAAACCATCTCCTTGAAAAAATATAAGTCAGAATCACACAAATAAAGGCAGATAAGGCATTAGGTATCCGAAAAGACCATTCATTAATACCTGAGATCTTATATGATGCAGCTACAGTCCAGTAGAAAAGGGGTGGTTTTTCAAAGTATCTCACATAGTTCAGATGGGGGACGAGATAATCGCCTGTCTCTACCATCTCCCGCGGGATCTCTGCATATCTGCCCTCGTCAGGCTCTTTGAGGGAGTAGGCTCCGAGACCAGAGAAAAAGAACATCCATGACATAAGGACAATTATAAGTAAATATCTTTTATCCATAGACCTATCTATCTTTGGTCCTTCCATGGCTACTGTCTTTTATATTGTAGGATAACCATCTGGGTGTCTCCCACCCTATGTTCATATACAATCTTAACACCCCCTAAGGCTTTATCTGCCTCATCCAAATCCCTTTTTCTGGTGAGAATAAAAAACTCCCTATTTTTATCCTTAAATACTGCGAGCCCCTCTGTATCGTGCTCATTTATATGAGTTGCAAACCTGTCTGCATAGTATACATAAACACCCCTTATACTGCCATAGTAAACCCATGGTATACCCTTTTCTGTCAGAGATTTTATTTTCTCAGATATAGGCCTTGGTGATTTATATATGTTTACCTTTTCATAGACAGCTATATTTGCTATTAGGTAGACAATAATTATCCCTGAGGCGAGAACAAAAAAGCTATAGACGATTCTTTTGGTCTTTATGAAGAAAAACATAGTAAGGGATGTCAATATACAGACACAACCTAAAAATACCCTCACTCCTGCAAGCTCTGTATATGCATCCTTCCTGAAGACAAATAATAGAACACCAAGGACAAAAAAGGCCAAAGAGATGAATAAAGATACCAGTTTATTATAGAGGTTATCTTCTTTTTGTATAACTGATGCCACCATATATGCTGATGCAGGCAGAAGGGGTAGCATATACTTGCTTATCTTGCCCGATGACATAGATAGAAAGACAAACATCCATAAAAACCATATAAGGGAATACCTCATGAGGTCATCTTTTCTTATGTTTTTAAAGGCATTGTATATACCGAGAGGTAAAAAGAGACTCCATGGAAAGAAATCAAGGGGCAGGGTAGTAAAATAGTAATAGAAGGGCCTTTTGTGGCTCCAGGCGTCAAAGAACCTCAAAAAATTCTGCCGTAATATATTCTCGTATAAAAATGGTAGACCCTCTTTCATATATACAAGGAGATACCAGGGCATGATAATGGCAATGAATAAAAAGGCGCCTGATACAGTATGTATTGATTTGATTGGCCTTAAATCTTTTTTTAAAATTAGCGTAAACAAAATTACAGGGCATACAAGGGCAAGGGTAAGGGGGCCTTTTGTCATAAAGGCAAGACCTATGGCTAAAAAAAAGAGATAATAAAAGATTGTCCTTGAGCCTTTGATATACCAGTAGAAAAAGATAAGGGAGAGTGCTACAAAGACAGAGAACACCATATCTACCTGGAGGTAGCGGGCCTGCCAGTAAAAGAGTGGGGATGTGACCAGGATAATGCAGGAGATAAAACCATGCACCTTACCTTCATATTTTTTAATTGTTATAAAAAAGAAAAATACAAGTATCAGGGCCCATATCCCTGATACAAGCCTGAGTGAGACCTCGTCCCTAAAAAAGAAAAACAGCACCTTGAAGAGATACGCAAGATAGTAGAAAAGAGGGGGTTTTTCACCGTATGGGATATTATTAAGGTGAGGCACAATAAAATCATTATTTAGCTCTTTCACAATCTGGGCAAAATCACCTTCATCAGGCGCCCAAAAGTCCCTTGATTGGAGGTTTATAAAAAAAACAAGGGCGCAGGTGCATAGCAAAACAGCTATAAGGTATCTATCATCTATCTCTTTTATCTTGCTAAACATTTTAAAACCTGGATTAAATTAAAAAAGGGGTAGACTATAAGCCGGGTTCTGTATCTGGTGACCATTTCTCTATATATCCAGGTTGCCCTGAATCTTATGCGGCCTACCCGAGTTAAGGGATGGGCACTCCCCTCGCACCATAAGGCACGACCCCTTTTTGGCCTTGCATCGGATGGGGTTTGCCAAGCCCCTGTGTCGCCACAGGGCTGGTGAGCTCTTACCTCGCCATTTCACCCTTATCCGCCTGAAGCGGACGGTGTATTTTCTGTTGCACTTTCCTTAGGGTCTCCCCCAGTCCCTGTTAGGGACCATCCTGCCCTTTGATGCCCGGACTTTCCTCCCCGCCATGCGGAGCGGTCACCCGTCTACCCCTTAATTTGATGGCTGCCCTTGCAAGCCCATCGGCAATCCTATTTTCCTCTCTTGGTATATATTTTAAGCTAAAATGGCTAAAATTTCCCGATATTTTTTTTACCACATGGAGATATCCTTTTAGCACAGGACTTTTAACCTTATATTCCCCTGAGACCTGGTTTGCCACAAGAAGAGAATCAGTATATATATTTACACGTTTTATAGATGCATCCCTTGCCTTTTGAAGGGCAAATATTAGGGCCTCATATTCAGCCATATTATTGGTCATTTTTCCAAGATAGATACTGTGCCTTGATATCTCTTTTCCTCTTTCAAAGATGACTATACCTGCCCCTGATTCGCCAGGGTTTCCCGAGGATGCACCATCTACATAGATGTGCCACTCCAAATCAGCTATCTTCCCTGTAATAGAAGATCCTGTTGCAGCTCGGACAGGTTATGAGGCTATTATTTTTTGTTACTTCTATAAAGAGCTGGGGTGGGATATTCATGTAACAGCCGAGGCATACACCATTTTTTACATTGACCACTGCAAGACCACCTCTTTTTTCTATAAGTGTCTTATAGATGGTCTTTATGTCATCGCTAATTATACTTAAGAGGTTTTCTTTTTCTATTTTCAGTTCTGACAGGGTCTTATCTATGTTTGAGAGGTCCCTTTCAATGATCTCTTTTTCCTTTTTAATCTCATTCTCTCGCTTTTTTAGATGTTCTATATGGATCGTGTATTCTTTTTTCAGGTCCTCTATTCTATCCATGAGGATTAAAATATCTTCCTCTGTCTTGTCATTGGTCTCTTTTGCTGTCTCTATCTCTTTGAGGAGGGCCTGATATTCTTTGTTTGTCTTTACATCGTATAGTTTTGCCTCTATCTTTTTTATTTTATCCTTATCTGCATCGAGCTCCTTTTCCTTTTTTCTTCTCTCCTTTTCCAGTTCATCTATGACAGCCTTTTCTTTTTCTGCCCTTGCCTTTAGTTCCTCCAGTTCTCTGTCCATCTCCTCAATCTTTTTTGGTGCCGAGAATCTCTTTTTTTCACTCTCTATAATCTGCGTCTCTATCAACTGAACTTCATATATAGTCTTTAGTTCCTGTTCCAAGGCTACCCCTCCATAAATTTAAAGGGGGTGAACCCTAAAAGGTGCACCCCCTTTAAAGATAAAAAATATTTTTTAGATACCCATCCATAATCGATTTTAATGGGCCCACCTGGGCTCGAACCAGGGGCCTACCGGTTATGAGCCGGTGGCTCTTCCAACTGAGCTATGGGCCCGTGGGATATAGATTAAACAATAACTTTCATTTTGTCAAGGACATACAAAAACTTTGTTCAGACTTAGAATAGCCCTTTGACCCTACCTGTATCAGTATCAATATCTATCCTCCTGAAGGCAGGGTCTGAGCTTGTCCCTGGCATGAGGCTTATTGAGCCTGTGACAGGGCATAAAAATTTTGCACCTGTAAAGACAAGGACATCCCTCACAGGTAGGGTCCAGCCTTTAGGTACCCCTTTCCATTCAGGCTCGTGGGACAGGCTTAAATGTGTCTTTACCATGACAGTAAAATAATCTTTTTTTTCAGGGTCTGCCTCAAGGAGCCTTGCCTTTGCTTCTGCCTCTGGTATCCACAATACCTCATCGGCATTATAGATATTCTTTGCTATTGCCTCTACCCGCCTCATAAGAGGTAGCTTTGCAGGATAGAGATAGCTAAATTCTGTATCTGCCTTGCAGGCATCAATAACAGCATCGGCAAGCTCAAGGGCTCCGTCTCCACCTAAAAGCCAGTGGTCTGATACTGCAACGCCTGCCCCTTCTGCCTCGGCATATCTTTTGATTAGGGCAATCTCTTCCTTTGTATCTGTCTGGAACCTGTTTATACATACAACAGGTTTTACACCTGACATCTTGACAATGTTTATATGATGAAGGAGATTTGGTAAGCCTTTTTCAAGGAGTTTTAAATCCTCTTTTGTATATTCAGGGGGTATTGGGATACCTGGTGCAACCCTTGGTCCTCCTCCGTGCATCTTCAATGCCCTTATTGTTGTGGTGATGACAGCAACATGGGGCTTTAAACCGCTTATCCTGCATTTTACATTACAGAATTTCTCAAATCCTATATCTGCGGCAAAACCGCTCTCAGTAATATGGTAGTCAAAGAGTTTAAGCCCTATCTTATCTGCAATGATAGATGATTGCCCCAGGGCTATATTGGCAAATGGCCCTGCATGGACAAGGACAGGCTGACCCTCTATGGTCTGGAGTAGCGTTGGGTTGATACTCTCCCGCATGAATGCGCACATAGCGCCTGCTACCTCGAGGTCTTCTGTTGTTATGGGTCTGCCCTGTCTATCATAGGCAACAGTTATCTTTCCTATCCTGTCTCTTAGGTCTTTTAAGTCCCTGGCAATGGACAGGATGGCCATTAGCTCTGAACTCACTGCTATATCAAAGCGAGATTGCATGGTGATACCATCCATCCTGCCACCAAGACCTATTATGATATTGCGGAGAGACTGGGCACAGAAGTCTATAACCCAGCCCATCTGGACATTTTTTGAATCTATATCAAGCCTTTTAAGACCCCTTTTTTGAAGCTCCATATCGCTATAGTTTCTCTCGTGCTGCATCCTTGATGTAAGGGCAACCATGGCAAGGTTATGGGCATTCATAATGTTGTATATATCCCCGGTTAGACCAAGTGAGAATTCTGTCAGGGGTATTACCTGGGCATTGCCACCACCTGCTGCACTGCCTTTTATATTCATTGTTGGGCCGCTTGATGGCTGTCTTATAGCACCACCTGCATATTTACCTCTTTTTCCCAGACCTTCAAGGAGTCCCATGGTTGTTGTTGTCTTCCCCTCACCAAGAGGTGTTGGTGTTATGGCTGTAACAACGATATATTTTCCATTGGGTTTTGATGAAAGCCTCTCTTCTATCTTTTTAAAATCGAGCCTTGCTATCCTCCCATAGGGGAGGACCTCGTCATTTTTAAGGCCCATCTCTTCCTGGAGTTGAGATAGGGGTTTCATGTTTTCTTCAGCAGCCTCTGATATCTGCCAGTCTGCCATCTTTGTTGCATCGTAGGGCATAAAAACTCCTCATTGAAATTTAATATGGCTTATAGATGTTCCCATAGCCATAAAAGACTATAGACTAATGATTTTAAGTGTCTCCTATTTCGTTGTCAATCTTTATAACCCAGTAAACCCAATAAACAATATTGGATATGTGTTATAAGTTTTATATCTCAAGCCATGAATCAGAATAAAGGGTTTGGCCGAGAAGTACCCTTGCGGTTTTAATATAATTAATCTCATCAACAGAAAAATCTGCCATATTTATATCCTCTCCATCCATGACCCTATATATCAATGCCTCGAGTTCAGGCTTTTTGTCCTTTGCTATTTCCTTTAGTTCTTCATCAAAGGCATCGGCTATGGCAGAATACATGCCATATCGCTTCAGGATTATGAGGTATGTCCTGTTTATGATACCCCTTAGGTGTCCTGGGACCCCGTTGGATACATTGGAGATCCCGCAGGTGGATTTTGAGTTTGGTGCCAGCTCAGTCAGCATCATGGCAAACTCTGTGCAGCCCTGGATCTGTATCTGCTGGCTATTTACAGGCAGGACAATAGGGTCAAGCCATATATCCTCTTCAGGTATACCATAATTTGCTGCCTCAGCAATTATCTGGGCAGCCAGGAGTCCTCGTTCGTTTGCATCCCTTGGTATCCCTTCTACGCCCAAGGTAAGTCCAATAAATCCTGCATTATATCTTTTTGCAAGTGGCATAAGTGCTGCAATCCTCTCAGGTCTTGCAGATATGGAGTTTATAAGGGCCTTGCCTCTGTGAACCTTTAAACCTGCCTCCATGGCCTCAATATTGGTTGTATCAAGGCTGAGAGACAACTCTGTAACCTCCTGCACTGTCTTAACAACCCATTCCATAATCTCAGGTCCGTCCTTTCTTGCTGGGCCTAAGTTTATGTCGAGCATGTCCATACCTGCCTCTGTCTCTGCTATTGCCAGTTTTCTTATTGGCTCAGGGTCTTTCTGCCTTATTGCCTCGCCTATCCTCTTTGACATGACATTTAGATTTTCACCTATCAGGAGCATGTTTGCCTCGTGTCTTAATTTTTAGACCTTAATTCTTCCACATCCTTAGATATGCTGGTATATGGGCTGCCTCCCTTGGACCAACGAGTATCTCCCAGCCAGGTAGCTCCTCCTCCATATCACCGAGGATTGTGGCAGCATAGCCTGGTATTATCACCTTTCTGTGGGATATCTTATCTACTATACCACATTTTTTTATGAAAGCACCTACCAGGTCTCCTACGAATTTACCAGCAGCCCAGGCAGTCATAACAGATAGACCCTCTGTGTCCATTACGCAAAGCCAGCTCGGCACCCTCGAGTTCTCTATCTCTCCACTCACTATGAAATAGGTCAGGGAGAAATTGCAGGTCACCAGAACAGGCGACCTGTCATCAGGGTTGTTGATAGGGTATATACCCTCCTGGGTTGTCATGGGCCTCTGGGGGTCTGTGTAGATATTGAGTCTCTGGAGGAGGAGGGGGAATATGGATTCACCCTGAAAATCGCTTAGTACTATTATGCCTGCATATTTAGCAATCAACAGGGAGGCAATAAGGGTCTCTTTCATTAAATCATCAGTCATATTACAGGGGAATGAGATTGTAGGAAAGCCAAGGGGTTTAATTTTATTTAAGAGCGCTGCCCTCCTTATTATGATATTTTCGTGGAATGCATCTTTAATGCTTCTCGATGATGTATCTATAACCATATCTTTTATGCCCATAGCCGTAAGTTTTTCTGTAATCCATGATGCCTCTTCAATACCCATACCACGCACAGTTAGAGGGCATTGGTATTCCTTTGCAAGCCTCCCAAACTCCTCATAGTTTTCTTTTTTTGCCCCATATATGAGAGGTTTTTTTTCTTTTGAGATATGAAGTGCCTCTTTCATGATTGAGGGGTTATCGGATATAAGGATAATACTGTAAGGGTGCTTGCATGCCATCTGGACAAGGTTTATGAACTTTCCAGCATCGCCTTTATTTTTAAGGGCCACTATCTCAGGCCTTAATGTCATACCAATACGTTCATACTGATAGAGAGATAAGGTTGAAAATCTCCTCTCTATCTCGTTTTCATCCATAGTGTCTTCTATTAAAATAGCTATACCTGGTTTATTAAAAAATGTCTTTTCATGCCTGAAGAGGACTGTCTCGCCTCCTATTTTAACCTCGTAATCTCCTGTACCTATGGTTAACTGCCTGATAGGTGGTGCACTGGCATCAGATAGCTGTTCCCTTGCATCATGGGTTACATGGGGACAGGCGTCAAGCTCTGCCTTTCCTGCAGCAAGGGCCATGGCAAAGGCGAGGCATGTGGGATACTTACAATCCCCACAGTTTGTCTTTGGAAGTAGTTTAAAAATCTGTATACCTGTTAGCGCCATTATTATCTCCCTTTTGGTGTTTATTACATCTGCCTGAGCAGGTGTTATGCGTCCAATGGTCTATGGATTATAAAAAATTACAGTGTATAAAGCAAGCATATCGAATTAGACTACAGACTACAGACTACAGACTAAAGACTAAAGACTAAAGACTAAAGACTAAAGACTAAAGACCTTATATACAGCCATTGTGTTAAAATTCAGATTTTTAAAACCTCATCAATAGTTTGAATCAAGGTATCTGTTGAAACTGGTTTAAGAAGGAATCTAACTGCTTTATCCTGTCTTGGTATATTATAATAAGCATCCTTATCATAACCGCTTATAAAGATAAACTTTGTGTCTTCTTTAATGGCTTTAATTTCATTATAGGCATCTATACCACCTTTATTGGGCATGACAACATCAGTAATAATAAGGTCTATCTTATCTTGTTCTTTGAAGACCTTAACAAGTTTCTCTCCGTCTTCTGCCTCAAATACTCTATATCCGCATTCTGTAAGCACTTCTTTTAGATATTCCCTCACATTCTCGTCATCTTCTCCTATAAGGATTCTACCTGTGCCTTTCCCTATTGTAACATGCTCTTTAATGTCTTTTTTTGCTGTCATGTCCACTAAAGGAAAATATATATTGAATGTTGCCCCTTTGCCTGGGCTGCTGTCTACTGTTATGTAACCATTATGCTGTTTTACTATCCCATAGACGCTTGCAAGACCAAGACCTGTGCCTTTGCCATGTTCCTTTGTGGTAAAGAAAGGATCAAAGATCTTGCTCATTATCTCTTTGTCCATCCCTATACCTGTATCTGATACGCTTATTACTGCATATTGGCCTTGATTACCAAAGCCATGGGTCTTTATAAAATCTTCATAAAGAACAGCGGTGCTTATTTTTATTGTAAATGTCCCACCATCTGGCATTGCATCCCTTGCATTGGTGGTAAGGTTAAATAGAATCTGATTCAGTTGTGTCTTATCTGCCATAATGACGGGATTCTTCTTTGAGGTAAACAATTCAATCTTTATATTTTCAGTTAACAATCTTTTTAACAGTTTTTTTGTTTGCTCCACTTCCATATTCAAATCAATCGGTTCAAGGGTGATGGGTTGTTTTCTACTGAATGCAAGGAGGCTCTTTACAAGGTCAGCCATTTTCTCTGATACAGACATTATCTGGTCAAGATACCTATATAAATCAAGTTTATTGCCCAACTTCATCTTTAGTATGGTGGCATATCCTGTCACAGCGGTTAAGAAATTATTAAAGTCATGGGCAATACCACCTGTTAGTGTCCCTAATGCTTCCATCTTCTGGGCATGGGTATACTGCTGCCTTAATCTTTCAAGTTCTTCTTCTTTTTTCTTCCTATCAGTTATATCCTCAACTGTTGCTTGAATATATACGATGTTGCCCTCTTCGTCATAGATACCAGACATACTTAAA
>JAOAHW010000063.1 GCA_026415015.1 Syntrophorhabdaceae bacterium | reverse complement strand
GCCCTTGAAAAGGGCCTCTATTAATTAAATGAACAATCTGCTTGACAAATTATACTATATTAAAGTAGAAAGTTTTAGCATATGTAGTTTTTTATTGTATACTGTATCCAAAATGTTTTATAGTAACAATAAGCATATATAAGGGGGTGATAAGAGTAAATCTTCAAAAACATCTTTAAAAAAGGGGGTATAAGATGCAAATGAAAAAAATTTTAATCTTTTTAGTCGCTATTGCCTTTCTATCTGGAATCTATTTAATAGCACCAAACAAATCCTTCAGCCAGTCTCCTATTGTTTTAAAATATGCAAACTTTCCGCCTGCCACAACCTTTCCATGCGTCCAGATGGAGCGATGGGCAAAAGAGGTAGAGAAGAGGACAAATGGCAAGGTAAAGGTTCAGACCTTCCCTGGAGGTACACTCCTGCCTGCCAAGAGTATCTTTGACGGCGTAGTTACTGGCACTGCTGACATAGGTAATTTTGCCATGAGCTATCAGCCTGGCCGTTTCCCTGTTTCAGAGGCCATTGACCTACCCGTTGGTTTCAACAGCGCACGGGCAGCAAGCCTGGCACTCTTTGACCTTATAGAGAAATACAATCCAAAAGAATTTGAAAAGGTCAAGGTACTCACCCTATTTACATGCCCACCTGCAGATTTCATGACAAAGACCCCTGTGAAATCATTAAAAGATATTAAAGGCATGGAACTAAGGGCATCTGGGACAGGTGCTGAGGTCTTAAAACGTCTTGGTGCAACACCAGTAGGTATGCCCCAGTCTGAGGCACCAGAGGCAATCCAGAAGGGTGTTGTAAAGGGTAATGTATCCTCTATGGAGATATTGAAGGATTTTAACTTTGCAGCATATCTACCTTATGCAACCGAGGCAAACCTCTTTGTGGTGACCTTTGCAGTGGTCATGAACAAGGATAAATGGAATGCCATGCCGCAAGATGTGAAAAAGGTCCTGGATGATCTAAGAAGAGAGCAGGCAGAGTGGACAGGAACATATGTGGATAATCATGTAAAAGAGGCCCTCAAGTGGTCAAAGGAAAAATACAACCACCAGGTCTTCACATTATCTGATGAGGATATGAAAGAGATTGCAAGGCTCACAAAACCCATGATAGATGAATACATCAAAAGGGTAAATGCCATGGGTCTCCCAGGTGAGCAGATAATCAAAGATGTCTATGCATTAAAGGCAAAATACGAAAAACAGTTTAAAAAATAATGTCAAATCTCCCCGTAGACCATAATTAAATTGTGGTCTACGGGGCAAAACCTATAATTAAAGACATCCATAAGGTGATTACCAATGAAATATATCATTAAATTTAATAGCTATCTAAATAGGTTTCTTTCATTTTTCAGCGGTATAGCAGTCCTTATCCTTACAGGTATTGCAGCAGGAAATATGCTTTTACGAATTGTATATGTCCCTATCAATGGCTCTTATGAACTTATTGGTTTTTTTGGCGCAGTGGCAACTGGCTTTGCCCTGGGATATACCCAGATGAGAAAAGACCATATAATAGTTACAATCTTTACTGATAATTTTCCTAAAAAATTAACACCCTTCCTTGACAGTATTAATTATATTGTAAATACATTCTTTTTTACCCTTGTAGCCTGGCAGACCTATAAGTGGGGGTTAAAAATACAAAGGACAGGTGAGTTGTCTGAGACACTAAAGATTATATTTTACCCCTTTGTCTACTGTCTTGCTCTGGGCTTTGCAGCCTTGGCCTTGACACTTTTCATTGATCTACTAAGGCTATTTTATAAGGAGAAAAAGGCATGATTACTCCCCTTACAGGATTATACGGAACCTTATTGATGCTTGCTGTCATGCTATTTTTAAGGATACCTGTTGGTTTTGTCATGGCTTTCATGGGATTTTTTGGGCTGGCCTATGCCATCTCTTGGGATGCTGCCCTTGGTATGATAGGAACTGACCTATGGCAGACATTCTCTTCCTATGGCCTAACTGTTATCCCCATGTTTATACTCATGGGTCAGATATGTTTTTATTCCCAGGTAAACGAGAGACTCTATAATGCTGCATATAAATGGTTTGGTCAGGTAAAAGGAGGGCTTGCTATAACAACAGTCATGGCATGTGCTGGTTTTGCAGCTATATGCGGCTCCAATACAGCAACAGCCGCTACAATGACTGCTGTGGCATTGCCGGAGATGAAAAAATACAAGTATGCACCCATATTAACTTCCGGTTCTATTGCTGCAGGCTCTACCCTCGGGGTTGTGATACCACCAAGCGTTGTCCTGGTAGTATATGGGATATATACAGGTCAGTCTATAGGGAAGCTCTTTTTTGGTAGTTTTGTGCCTGGTGTAGTCCTTGCCTTTATCATGGCCATAACTGTCTATATAATGTGTATAACCCACCCTGAATGGGGTCCCAAGGGTCCGAGGTCTACTCTATATGAAAAGATAAAGGCTCTCCCTGATGCCATAGATATGGTGCTTATGTTTGGTATAATAATGTATAGCCTGTATGCCGGGCTTTTTACACCCTCTGAGGCTGGTGCAGCAGGCTCAGTAGTTGCAATCATTATAAGCCTTATAAGAAGAAGGCTTACCTGGAAGGGTTTTCTCGGTTCTATTATAGATACCCTCCGTATATCGTGCATGATATTCATGCTTATAGCAGGGGCTGTTCTGTTCGGTCGTTTTCTTGCTGTCACAAGGCTACCCTATGTGGCAGCAGAATGGGTTGCAGGGTTACCTGTACCTCACTGGATGATTTTCTGGTCCATGATGATAATATATATAATCGGTGGATGTGTCATGGATGCCCTTGCATTTTTGCTTATAACCGTCCCCATATTCTTTCCTGTGGCACAGCAGATGGGGTATGACCCAATCTGGTTTGGCGTTGCCATCACTTTGGTAACAACCATGGGCGCTATAACACCACCTGTGGGCATAAGTGCATATATCGTGTCTGGCATGGCAAAGGATATCCCTTTATCAACGGTGTTCAGAGGGGTTTTATGGTTTATACCATCTTATATATTGACTATGATTGCCATTGAGGTCTTTCCTCAACTTGTTATGTTTTTTGCTGGCCTTGTGAAATATTAAAACATATAACGACGCATATTTATATTTAATAGAAGACCAATAGACGCAAGTATGGTCAGAAGGGATGAACCCCCATAGCTTATAAAGGGCAGGGGTATACCTACAACAGGGGCAAGGTTTATAGCCATCATGACATTAATAGAGAACTGAAGGAATATCATTGTCCCTATACCAAAGGCAATAATAGCACCCATCTCGTCATTGGCATTCTGGGCAATCTTAAGGCACCTCCATATAAACGATGCGAACAATAAAAAAAGTATTATAGAACCAATAAAACCCCATTCCTCACCGATTACAGTAAATATAAAATCTGTGTGGTGCTCAGGTATGAACTGGAGTTTATGCTGTGTCCCCTCCATATATCCTTTACCAAAAAACCTGCCTGAGCCCACAGCGATCATCGCCTGTTTGGCATGGTATCCAAAACCTGAGGGGTCTGCATCTATATTTATGAAACTCAGTATCCTCATCTTCTGATATGGTTTCATAAGATACATCCAAGCTATAAAAGGGGAGACACAACCAAAGGCAAGGAGCATTGCGTAGGTTGATTTTTTAAGACCTACGAACCACAAAATAGAAAAACTGGTTAGAATTATAATAATTCCAGTCCCGAGATCAGGCTGTTTGATAATGAGTAGTGCCGGGATAAATATGATTGCCATAGGCCACATTATATCCCTTATACCAAGTTTTATGTTGTGTTTTTTCCTTTCATAGAGCAATTTTGCAAGGAATAGAATTATTATGGGCTTCATAAACTCTGATGGTTGTATATTAATACCAAATATATTTATCCATCTTCTCGCACCTCCTGCAGCCATACCAATAATAAGGACAAGTATTACAAGCAATAACCCTCCAAAATATAACCACTTTGAATGATGGACTATAGCCCTGTAGTCATAGTGGAGTATTATAAGTATTAGTCCTACCCCTATTACAAAGGCAACAAGCTGCTTTATTATAAAATTAAAAGAACCGCTGTAGAGAGAGCTTGTAGCACTTAAAAGATTGAATATACCAACACCAAAGAGCATTAATCCATTTATTATAAGGTACCAGTCAAGGTGGTATAGCCTCCTCTTATCTATTCTCATTTAATCTCGCCTCTTTTATCTCTTTATTTTCATTAAACATCTTTTCTGTTACCATCTTGGCAACAGGTGCGGCAGCAGAAGAGCCGTGACCTCCATACTCCACAAGAACCGATATAGCTATGGATGAGTTATCTGATGGTGCATAGGCTATAAACCATGCATGG
>JAOAHW010000186.1 GCA_026415015.1 Syntrophorhabdaceae bacterium | reverse complement strand
AGATGTGTATAAGAGACAGGCAAACATCCAGAGCCAGAGCACATCAAACCCCACATCTATTGCCCAGATGGCAGCCATAGCAGCATTAAATGGCCCCCAGGACATTATACCCATTATGGTTAATGAGTTTAAAAAGAGGAGGGATTATCTTGTGGGAGAACTGAGGTCTATAGAGGGTGTCACCTGTTACAACCCTAAAGGTGCTTTCTATGTCTTTCCTAACTTCAATGCCCTCTTGGGTAAAAGATATAAGGATAAGGTTATAGACTCATCTGCTACTCTCACAGAGATACTCCTTGAAGACTTTCATACTGCTGTTGTACCTGGTGCTGAATTCGGCAAAGAGGGTTACCTTAGACTTTCCTTTGCCACATCCATGGATGTAATTAAAAAAGGCATAGAGAGGATAAAAAAGGCAGTAGGCGAGTTTAGATAAGAGGCTAAAGCCCTCCGCTATAAGAGCAATAAGGTTCTTCATGGAGGAAATCACCTGTTGTCTCATATGCCCTTGCCCTGCATCCACCGCATATACTCAGATACCTGCATCTTCCGCATTTGCCTCTGTATGCCTTGAGGTCTCTCAATTCTCTAAAGACAGGGGAATCCATCCATACCTTTTTTACCCCCTGTTCCCTCACATCACCTGATGCCATCTCAAGGTAACCGCATGGCTGGGCTATGCCCCTGTGGGATATGAACATAAAGCTCTTTCCTGCAAGACAACCTGCGCTCTTTGGGGTGCCACCTTTTTCTTTCACTATCCTGTAGTAGTGAGGGGCACATGTGACCTTTATCTCCAGTTCTTTTTCATCCTCTACCTCATAAAGCCATTGAAGGCACCTTTCGTATTCTTGGGCATCCAACTCCTTACCCTTGAATCCCTCGCCCCTGCCAACAGGGACCAGCATAAACACGTGCCATGCGCAGGCACCAATCTTCTTTACAAGGCCCTTAATCTCCTCAAGGTCATGGAAATTGAGTTCTGTTACAGTGGTATTTATCTGGAAATCAAGGCCAATATCAATAAGTAAGGACGATGCATTCATTACAGCATCGAATGAACCCTCTACGCCCCTGAATCGATCATGGGTCATCTTGTCTTTTCCGTCAAGGCTTATGCTGATGCGCCTTATCCCTCCCTGTTTAAGTATTGATGCCTTTTGATGATTGAGGAGTGTGCCGTTTATAGCCATAACAAGCCTTAAGCCCTTTTTGCTCCCATAGTCTATGATCTCAAATATATCATCCCTTAATAATGGTTCGCCGCCTGTCAAGATTATAGTAGGTGATGAGAATGAGGCAATGTCATCTATGATTTTTTTACACTCAGAGGTATCAAGCTCTTTTGTGTATGGTCCCTTTGAAGCCGCTGCCCTACAGTGGATACAGTTTAGATTACAGTTGCGGGTGAGTTCCCATGCCACCATCCTCAGAGGGTATTCTCTTTTATCCATCCTGCCAGGTCCTTTGCAAAATATGTGATTATAATATCAGCACCTGCCCTTTTTATGCCAGTTGTAAGCTCTATAACAGCCCTTTTATAGTCAATATATCCCATGGCAGATGTGTGTTTAATCATGGCATATTCACCGCTTACAGAGTATGCAGCAATGGGGATATTGAACTTGTTCTTTGCCAAGGCAATTATATCAAGAAAGAAGAGTGCAGGTTTTACCATGATTATATCTGCGCCCTCCTCTATATCAAGGCCAATCTCCCTTAAGGCCTCTTTCTGATTGGGTACATCCATCTGGTAGGATTTTCTGTCACCAAACTGGGGGGCTGACTCAGCAGCATCTCTAAAAGGGTTATAAAGGCATGAGGCATATTTTGCTGCATAGCTCATGATAGGGATATTGTAATAGCTATTTATGTCGAGCATCTGTCTTATAAACCCAATTCTGCCATCCATCATATCAGATGGGGCTACCATGTCTGCCCCTGCCTTTACATGGGATAGGGCTGTCTCTGCCAGTCGTTTTATTGTCTCATCATTGTCCACATAACCATCCCTGATTATGCCACAGTGACCGTGGCTTGTGTATTCGCACATGCACACATCAGTAATCACAAGGATATCATCGCCAAAGAGCTTTTTTATCCTCCTTGTGGCCTCCTGGACAATGCCTTTTTCTGAATATGCACCTGTGCCTGTCTCATCTTTTTTTGCAGGTATACCGAAAAGGAGTATGGCAGGGATGCCCAGGTCCACAATCTCTTCTATCTCCTTCAAGAGCCCCTCAATAGAGAACTGATATACATCAGGCATGGATGGGACAGGGAGTTTTTTTTCTTCCATCTCTTTGACAAACATGGGATATACAAGGTGTGGAACAGACAATTCTGTCTCCTGTATCATCCCTCTGAACTTTTCATTCTTTCTTAGCCTCCTGGGCCTGTATTCCGGGTATCTCATGCAACCTCCCATAACATTATGAAATATCACTATTTTACACCATAGAAGGTTCAATGGAAAAGAAAATTATCCGTCAAAGATTGGTCATGACAGGCCATATATAATTTACATATACAGAATATTTGACATTTTTGATTATTTTTTATACCATAACAATTTAATTGTTATGGAAGAGGGAGAATCAAAAGAGGCTGTATACAGAAATGCCAAAAGCAAACATACCTCTCTTGATAGAAGGCTACAGATGCTCCTTAAAAAACCATATCTCACAGAGGAAGAGGAGTTGGAGATTCGGGTGCTTAAAAAAAAGAAGCTCTTTTACAAGGATATTATGGAAAGGGCTAAATATGAAATAGAAAGAGGAGAGAAGGATTGAAAAAGACAGGTTCACAGATCTTTGTAGAGTGTTTGAAGATGGAGGGTGTGGATACCATATTCTGTTACCCTGGTGGTGCAACGCTTAATATTACAGATGTCTTAAGTCAATCACCTGAGATCAAGCAGATTGTTGTAAGACATGAACAAGGTGCTGTACATGCATCTGACGGGTATGCAAGGGCAACAGGAAAGGTTGGTGTGTGCCTTGTTACATCAGGCCCTGGTGCCACAAATACAGTAACAGGTATAGCAACAGCATATATGGATTCAATACCAATAGTGGTATTTACCTGTCAGGTCACAACCATGCTTATAGGCAATGATGCCTTTCAAGAGGCAGACATTGTGGGTATTACAAGGCCATGCACAAAGCATAACTACCTTGTTAAGGATGTGAAGGACCTGGCAAGGATTATAAAAGAGGCATTTTACTTAGCAAGGTCAGGCAGGCCCGGTCCTATCCTCGTAGATATACCCAAGGATGTCTCTGCTCAAGTATGTGATTTTAAGTACCCTGAAAAGGTCTTTATAAGGAGTTACCAGCCCACCTATGTAGGCCATGCAGGACAGATAAAGAGGGCGGTAAAGCTAATACTCTCTTCCAAGAGACCAATCCTCTACACAGGGGGAGGGATAATATCATCAGGGGCATCACAGGAACTCATAAAGCTTGCAGAGAAACTATCCCTGCCTGTTACAAACACTCTTATGGGTCTTGGGGGATTTCCTGGTAATCACAAGCAGTTCCTTGGGATGTTAGGTATGCATGGCACCTATGCTGCCAACATGGCCATAACAAATTCTGATGCAATAATTGCCATAGGTGCAAGGTTTGATGACAGGGCCACAGGTAATACAGATGCCTTTGCCCCTCATGCCCAGATAATACACGTGGACATAGACCCCACTTCTATCAGTAAAAGCATAAAGGTCCATATACCCATAGTAGGGGATTCTAAAAATGTCATCAAGAAGATGCTGGAGTTTATAGATGATGAGAAGGATTCCATCAAGGACTACAAAGAGGGGATAAAAGACTGGCTTGAACAGATAGAGAAATGGAAGAAACAATACCCTCTAACATATTCAAAAGGCGATAGACTAAAACCCCAGTATGTCATAGAGAGGATATATGCCCTTACCAAAGGTGATGCCATTATATCCACTGAGGTGGGCCAGAACCAGATGTGGACAGCCCAGTTCTATAAATTCCTTAAACCAAGGACAATCCTCACATCAGGGGGCTTAGGGACAATGGGTTATGGTTTTCCTGCGGCAATAGGTGCCCAGGTGGCATTCCCTGACAGGCTTGTCATAGACATTGCAGGTGATGGTAGTATCCAGATGAATATACAGGAGCTGGCAACAGCAGTCCAGTTCAACCTCCCTGTAAAGGTGGTTATATTAAATAATGGTTTCCTTGGAATGGTGCGACAATGGCAAGAGCTATTCTATGGAAAGCGTTACACATGGACACATATGAATTTTGCCCCTGATTTTGTAAAGCTTGCCCAGGCATATAACGCAGTGGGATACAGAATAGAAAAAGAAGAAGAGGTAGATAAGATACTAAAAGAGGCATTCGCAAATAAGAGGCCAACCTTTATAGATGTCCCTGTAGACCCTGAAGAGGGTGTATACCCCATGGTCCCTGCAGGGGCTGCCTTAAGAGATATGTTACTTGTATAGGAGGGGATATTGAGACATATAATTTCAGTACTTGTGGAAAACGAGTTTGGTGTCCTTTCAAGGGTTGCAGGGCTCTTCAGCGGTAGGGGGTTCAACATCGAGAGCCTCTGTGTTGCCGAGACCCTCGACCCTACCATATCAAGCATGACTATTGTTACGTCAGGAAACGATACAATTATAGAGCAGATTCTCAAGCAGTTAAACAAACTTATAAATGTCATAAAGGTTACTGACTTCAGGGAGATGGACTATGTGTCTCGGGAGATGGTCCTTGTAAAGGTAAATGCCGAAGAGAAAAAACGGGAAGAGGTCTTGAGGATGGTAGAGATATTCAGGGGGAAGATAATAGATGTCTCTCCCAAGACATACACACTCCTCATCACAGGCGATGAGGACAAGATAAAGGCCTTCCTTGAGCTTTTAAAACCCATAGGCATAAAGGAGCTTGTGAGGACAGGACCAGTTGCCATAGCAAGGGGAGAAAAGGTAATAAAGATAAAGGAAAAACAATCAAAGGGAGGAGAAGATGGCTAAGATTTACTATGATAAAGATGCTGATTTAGGGGTACTCAAGGGGGTAAAGGTTGCTATTATAGGATACGGTAGCCAGGGTCATGCACAGGCACAGAATTTAAGAGACAGTGGTGTAGATGTTATTGTGGCAGAGCTTGAGGGTACACCCAACTATAAGCTTGCTATAGAACACGGCTTTAAACCTGTCAGCGCAGAAAAGGCCTCAAAAGAGGCGAGTATTATACAGATCCTTGCCCAGGACAATGTCCAGGCAAAACTATATTCCACAGAAATAGAGAAGAATCTGAAAAAAGGAGACACCCTCGTGTTCTCCCATGGTTTTAATATTCACTACGGTCAGATTGTCCCGCCGCCATTTGTGGATGTCATAATGATAGCACCAAAAGGACCAGGACACCTTGTGAGGAGGGAGTTTGTATCAGGGGCAGGTGTCCCCTCCCTTGTTGCAGTGTATCAGGACTTTACAAAAAAGGCTCTAAAAAAGGCCCTTGCCTATGCAAAAGGCATAGGGGCCACAAGGGCAGGGGTCATAGAGACCACCTTTGCCGAGGAGACAGAGACAGACCTCTTCGGTGAACAGGCAGTACTCTGCGGTGGGGCATCAGAGCTTGTAAGGGCGGGCTTTGATACCCTAGTTGAGGCAGGCTATCAACCAGAGATTGCATATTTTGAGTGCCTCCATGAGCTCAAGCTCATAGTAGACCTCATGTATGAGGGCGGCATCTCCTATATGCGTTATTCCATAAGCGATACAGCAGAATATGGTGACATGACAAGAGGCAGGAGGATAATAAATGAAGAAACAAGAGAGGAGATGAGGCAGATCCTCGATGAGATCCAGACAGGTGAGTTTGCCCGTGAATGGATCCTGGAGAATATGGCTGGCAGACCTGTATATAATGCCATCAAGAGAATGGACAGTGAACACCTCATTGAAAAGGTTGGTAAAGAGTTAAGGTCAATGATGAAATGGATAGGGAGAAAGGGTTGAGGGGTCTTCCATTTGCGAGGGAGGGGCTTGCCATTATGGCCATCTCCCTTGTCTTTTCTATAATCCTTTTTTTCCTTAAGATACCTGTTGTTCCATATATAGCATTTTTTTTCTTCCTCTTCTGTCTATATTTTTTTAGAAACCCAAAGAGGTCACCTGTCTCTGATAATCACGATGAGCTTATATCGCCAGCTGATGGAAAGGTGATGGAGATAAGGGATATAGAGGAGGATGAATTCCTAAAACAAAAATCAACAAGGGTGAGTATCTTTATGTCCCTTACAGACGTCCATGTAAACAGGGCACCCTGTAATGGCATCATAAAAAAGGTTTTACATAGAGACGGTGAATTTGCCCTTGCCTTTAAAAAGGACATAGATAAAGAGAATGAGCGCAACTATATCCTCATAGAAAAAGATGACGAAAAGATCCTTATTGTCCAGATAGCAGGTTTCCTTGCCAGGAGGATCACCTCGTATGTAAAAGAGGGTGCCCATGTAAAAAAGGCCGAACCCATTGGCATCATTGCATTTGGTTCAAGGGTGGATATTTATTTTCCACAAAACTATAAAACTATGGTATCATTAAATAGTAGGACAAAGGCAGGCATGACAATGATAGCAAAAAGGGGGACAGAATGAGAAAGAAAAAAGGCAAGGGTATATATATTCTGCCAAATCTATTGACCTCTATAAGTCTGCTATCTGGTTTTTATTCCATTGTTTCCACCATAGACCGTAAATTCATCTATGCAAGCATAGCCATATTTATATCAGGGATATTTGATATGCTTGACGGTAGGGTAGCAAGGATGACAGGTTCCAGCAGCCGTTTTGGTGTGGAATATGATTCACTCTGTGACCTTGTGGCCTTTGGTGTTGCCCCAGGGCTACTGGTATACATCTGGGCACTTAAGGGTTATGGGAGGTTTGGCTGGCTTGCAGCCTTTCTCTATGTGGCCTGTGGTGCACTCAGGCTTGCCCGTTTCAATATCCAGGCAGACAATGTCCAGAAAAAACACTTCCTCGGGCTACCCATTCCTGCAGCAGCCACAATCATAGCTGGTAGTGTGCTTTTTTATTCATGGCTTGGATATAAGAGCGAGCTAAAGACCATAGTCATGCCCATATTGGTTTATATTCTGGCATTTTTAATGGTAAGTGATGTGAGGTATTATAGCTTCAAGGATATGGCATTCTTCAAGGGCAAACCATTCCGCTCCACCCTTGCTGTTATTCTTCTTCTTGTTATAATATTTATAGAGCCAAAGGTAACCCTTTTTTTCCTTGCCTTCATGTATCTCTTATCAGGCCCTGTCTTTACCTTGATAAACAGAAAGAAGTCTATCCCTGGTGAATCTTTCCGTCTGAAAGAAGATCCATCAGAGAAAGATGGTCATCTATAAAACCATCACAGACAAGGTCCCTGTTCTTATAGGCTATGAATCTTACCCCAGCAGAGATAGCAGTCTGTCTGTCCACCTCTGAGTCGCCTATGAAGACGGCATTTTCTCTATCAATATGAAAATTTGAAAGGATCTTTTCCACTGACTCAGGATGGGGCTTTGGGTTTGCCACATCCAGGGCAGTAACCACCATATCAAAATAGGGCCAGAGATTATATCTCTCCATTATGTGTTTCATGGATGTGGTCCTGTTTGTGCTGATAGCCCTTATAATGCCCTTTGATTTCAACATATCCAGTGTCGTGAGGAGATTGGGCTCCATCTTGAGATAGATGATATAGTCTTTAAGCTCTACATGGTTTTTTAGAAACTCTACTGCCTTTTTCTCCATCTCTGGTTCCTTGAACATAAACTTCAAGGATTCAAAGACCGTATGGGTATGACAGTATGTTATCTCATCCTCTGTGAGTTCTCCTCTACCCATTGACAGGGCTATATAGTTATAGAGCCTTCTGTTTGCATCAAGGGAGTCAAAAAGCACACCATCACAGTCATATATAACGCAGTCAATCTTCCATCTTGCTATTGGCATATTCTATTCTCCTGAAGTGTTATAGGTTTTGTTAAGAGTTTAACCTTAAATGAGAAAAATTAAAAGTAAAGAATATCTCATCCTCTTTTCTCAATGGAAAACAACATAGGATTTATGAGTCTGCCTCTGCAGAGAGGGCACCTTGCCGGGTTAGTGAGCCTATCCCTTTTTTTAAAGACAAAGTTGCATGTCTCGCATCTTGCTGATTCTATTATGAGCCTCTCCTCGCCCCTATTCAGGGTCTTTTTTATATGCTCTAAATGAGAGGCAACATCTTTTTCCGGTATCCTTATGTAGTGGGATATCTCCCTTGCAGTGAGGGTATATTCCTCAAGGAGTGATATTATATTCTTTCTGATAGTATCATGTCTCTCATGGGGAGGGACAGGCATTTTTATTTTTTTTGACCTTTTCATTGACATCTTCTATCCAGCCATACCTTGAGCCTCTTGCAGCCCTCTTGGAGCCTCTCAAGGCCTGTGGCATAAGAAAAACGTATATGCTCACCTGCCCTGTATGTGCCAAAATCATAACCCGGCGTAATTGCCACCTTTGCCTCCTCAAGAGCCCTATCAACAAACTCCATACTGTCTATACCCCATTTTTCAATGTTTGCATAGATGTAAAAGGCCCCTTCTGGGGTAACAGGGATATGAAAACCCATCTGGCTTAGCTCTGATAGCATAAAATCCCTTCTTTGCTCATATGTATTCCTCATCCTCTCAAGGTCATCAGTGACCTCAAATGCCTTTATGGAAGCATACTGGGATACAGATGGTGGAGATATAAACACATTCTGGGCAATCTTCTGCACTGGCCTTACAAGCCACTTAGGTATGACCATCCAGCCCAGTCTCCATCCTGTCATGGCATAGGTCTTGGAAAAGCCATTTACTATGATTATCTCATCAGAGATAGAGGCAGCAGAGCGAATCTTACCTTTATAGCTCAACCCTGAGTATATCTCATCTACAATCATTACACCGCCATTTTCAGAGATTGCATTGTAGAGACCTTTAATAGCCTCATCATCGTAGACTGTGCCTGTGGGGTTTGACGGGTTGGAAATCACTACAAGGTGGGGTGATCTTTTAAGACCCCTTATGTGTCCTGAGGTCAACTGGAATCTTGTCTCGTAGCCTACAGGTATGAGGGCAATCTCTGCATCAGTAAGATGGCCAAAATTCCTGTAGCATGGATACCCTGGGTCAGAAAGGACAAGGGTTTTTCTACTGTCAAGGAGGGCAGAGAATAAGATGAGAAAGGCCCCTGATGTGCCATTGGTAATAATAATCCTCTCAGGGGATATGTGGATGCCCTCTGATGCAAGGTAATATTCTGCTATTCGCTGCCTGAGCTCTGAAATCCCAAGGCTATGGGTATAGAAGGTATGGTTTTCCTCTATGGCCTTTATGGCCTCTTTTTTTACCAGTTCAGGGGTTGGAAAATCAGGCTCTCCAACCTCCATGTGAATGATATCCTCTCCCTTTGCCTCCATTGCCTTTGCCTTTTCCAGGAGTTCCATGACATAAAAGGGGGTTATCTTATCTACCCTGTCTGTCAACCTTTTATCATTCATAGCCTTATCTCCATCTTCTCGAGTTTTAAAAGCCGGTCTCTGAGCTGGGCAGCCTTCTCAAAATCCCATCTCTTTGCTGCCTCATTTATCTCTTTCCTGAGTTTTTTTACCATCTTTGATAGTTTTTTGGGTTCTATACCCTTTTCCTCAAACTCATGGACAGGGACAGTATAATAGTCCCTTTCGTATATGGAAGAGAGTATATCCACCACATCTTTTTTTATACCCTCTGGTGTTATACCGTGTCTTTTGTTGTATTCAAGCTGGATTTGTCTTCTCCTTACGGTCTCTGATATTGCCCTCTCCATGGATGCTGTCACTGTATCTGCAAACATGATTACCCTGCCATTTATATTCCTTGCCGCCCTACCGCAGGTCTGGATCAGGGATGTCTCGGAGCGGAGAAAACCCTCCTTATCTGCATCGAGGATGGCAACAAGGGATACCTCAGGCAGGTCAAGCCCCTCTCTCAAGAGATTCACACCCACAAGGACATGGAACTTTCCAGTTCTTAAGTCCCTGACAATGGCCACACGCTCAAGGGTATCTATGTCAGAGTGGAGGTATTTTGCCTTTATGCCCTTATCCAGGAGGTAATCTGTGAGGTCCTCGGCAAACCTCTTGGTTAGAGTGGTGACGAGGACCCTCTCGCCCCTGTCTATTACGATCTTGACCTCTCCAAGGAGGGATTCAAGCTGGTTTCTTGCAGGCCTTACCTCTATCTCAGGGTCCATTAACCCTGTAGGTCTTATTATCTGCTCTATTATGC
>JAOAHW010000181.1 GCA_026415015.1 Syntrophorhabdaceae bacterium | reverse complement strand
CAGTTACACCAAACCTTGACCATTCATGGGCAATGGAGCGTGTCATTATCATAAGTGCTGATTTACTTATAGAGTATGGTAGAAAACCCTTTTCACCAAAGAATCCTACCTGTGATGCAATGCTTATAATCCTGCCTCCCTTTTGCTCTATCATCCTTTTACCAAAGATCTGAGTGGCATAGAATGTCCCTTTTAGATTTATATCTATTACCCTATCAAAATCCTCTTTTTTTATCTTTTCAACAGGCATAAGGGGATTTACTATGCCAGCATTATTGATTAGTATGTCTACCCTACCCCATGTCTTAACTATACTATCTGCTACTGCCTCCATCTCATCGTATTTCCCTATATCAGCATTGAATGCCAGCACATCCTTGCCTTTAAACTCATCTTCAAACTTAGCAACAGCATCTTTGTTTCTGCCATTGACGCCTACTTTAGCACCCTCATCCATGAAAGCCTTTGCCATAGCCTTTCCAAGACCTTTTGTCCCTCCTGTTATAAAAACCACCTTTTCTTTAAATCTCATAGCTCTCCTCCGTAAAGATATCTTATCCTCTTATCAAAAAGCCCGATAAGGGCCTCATTATCCTCTATTTCAAGGCCTGTTGATTCCCTCCATACGTCTTGTCTTTCCATGCATAGGTATATAAAGAGGCTGTCGTTCTTGTTTTTTAACAGATCATAGAGCATTTTGTAAACCCTTATCCTCTCTGCCTTTATGTATCTATATTTGCCATCCTCTCCTTTTACAAATTCACCGTAGAGGAGGTTTTTTCTCTTTTCTTTTATGAATATATCAAGCATCTTTGGCTGAAATCTCAATAGCCCCATGCTTATCCATATAACCCTATCAAGGTCGAGTATCCTTCCTATATCCTCTATAAGATAATAATAATCCTTTTCAAAACCTTCATAGATAATAATCGGGTCAAGATGTAACCCCACAAAACAGCCCCTGTCCTGTGCCTTTTTTGCTGCCTTGAGTCTCTTATAAAGGGGACTTGACCTCTTCTCCTCTTTATCAATAATGCTTTGAGGGGCAAGAGAAAAGGATATTATGGTAAATCTATTTAAAAAAGGTATGAGATGGTCAATCTGAGCCCATTTTGACTTTAATTCAAACAGTGCCTTTTTCTTTTCACCAAAATAATCAATTAGAGGTTTGTTCAGTCTATATCTTCTATCAAACACAAGACTATCAGAGAGTTCTCCTGTCCCGAACCTCCATATATGGGACTTATCATTCTCTATGATACTATCCACCTGGGATATGACATGGTCTATGTTGAGGTTTATCTTTATTGTATCTGATTGTATATAGTGCTTTAAGATGCAGTATGAACATGAAAGAAGGCACCCCTCTATTAGATCAATGGTTTTATAACCACAGCATATATGGTTTTTTGTCCCTGGACAGTCCCTTACAGCTTCAATCTCTGTCTTTACAAATTCTATTCTTTGCAAGGTCAAATAAACCCTCCATAAAGCCCCTGTCTATGACATCTTTAATCTTTTTCAATCCATCTCTAACCTTATCTAAACTGTCTGCCTTGATTATTATATCAATATACTCTTTTTCAAAAAATGGGTCTACCTTTATATCTATATTTTTTGGAAACCCACATAACTTCATTAAGCTGTTAAATTCCTCCTCAAGGGATGAAAGCCCTGGATTCACATATCTTTTAAGTCTCTTTCTTATCTCATAGGCATCCTGTGCCTCCATTATTTCCTCTTCTAACAGACTACCCCTTTTTATCTTTATAAGAGATAGCATCTGGAGTATCTCCCTTAACAGGCTGTCTGTAAATGATATTGCAGACAGATAGTGGATGATCTTTGCCCTCTCATGGGGTTCAAACCACAAAAGATAATCTATATTTTTCATGGATAACCTGTGTTTTACTACAAAATCCTTTAATGTATTATCTGCCAGAGAAAGCCCTATAAGACTCTTGACAATGGACTCATGTTGCCCAAGCCCCAAAAGGCCCATTAAACCATATATTTCTGACATGGAAAAACCAAGTTGCATCATCTTGTCTATACAATGTGCCTTTTCAACCATATTAAATCCCCTTGAAAGGTTGTCGTATAAAGCTATAAGGAGTGCATCTATTTGACCTACCTCTCTTACAATACAAGGAAGCTCCTTAAAACCTAAAGATAGGGCAGATTCAAGCCTCTTAAAACCTGTGATAACTGTATAAGGCTTATGACCGCAGACTGTAAGGGGCTGGATTATTCCAAACCGCTCGATAGACTCTTTTAGTGCAATATCAGTTATGGGGTAGGAAAGACAAAAGGTTCTGTCATTAATGGATATATCCTCTACAGGTATATATTCAAGATAATATCTCTGCCTATCCATGGTTTCTAAGCATGAGCTCCATTGGGTGGGGATTAAGATAGGCCTGCCTTTTTAGATATGGTTTATCATATTTTCTAACATAATGCTTGATAAGGGTAATAGGCACTATAAGGGGTATTATACCCTTATGGTAGTCCTCGATTACTTCAAGGAGCTCCTGTTTCTCATCCCCTGTCAGGTCCTTTTTAAAATACCCCATAATGTGGTGTAGACAGTTTGTGTTTTTTCTCCTTGTTGCTGTAAATTTAAGACCATCCATCATGGTTTTTACATAAATGCTATTTCGTTCATGGTTTTTAACTCTTGAATCTGCCACAATCCTCCCTAATTCTGTAAGGTGTTTTGGGCTATGGGACATAATGAGGTATTTGTGGTCTGTATGAAAGGCCACAAGGTCTTTATGTTCACCGCCCCTTTCTATAAACCCCTGCCATCTTTTATAGACAAATATCCTCTCGATAAAGTTTTCCCTGATAACAGGGTCATTAAGACGACCATCATCCTCTACAGGTAGTAGTGGAAAATGTCTCATAAAGGCCCCTGCAAATATCCCTGTACCTTTTTTAACTGGCATACCACCTGAACTGTATACCTTTACACCCTGCATGCCTGAACTCGGTGATTTACTCTTGAATATAAAACCGCATAAACCCTCTTTTTCCAGCTCTTTAAGCCTCGTATCTGCCCACCTCTTCATACCATCTGTATGGTCTATCCCTGTCTTTATTGTTAAAAGACGGGGATCTTCAGGCGAACCAACAAGTCTCATTGCCTCCCTTGGCACTGGGAGTCCATATTCTACCTCAGGACATACAGGGACATAATCAAAGTATCTACCCAGGGTATCAGTGAGATACCTGTCGTGTTGATGGCCACCATCATATCTTACCTTTTCTCCAAGGAGACACCTGCTTATACCTACTTTAATCTTTTCCATACTAACTAACTGTTTTTTTAAAAATTATTTATGATTAAATCACCTTTTTTTACACCGTGTAACAGGGCATATGGCTGACACTTTGCCTGCATAAGAAAAGTAGCCTTACCCTTTAAAGAATCATCATCCGAGAGGGTGTCAAAATTGCCTCCACCTTTTGATATTACAAGCCCTGCATCATCTACCAATGCCTTTAGATTCTTTGATGCCATACTGAGAAAAAGACCAGGCAAAGGCTCTTCTAACCCGTTTTCCATCACCTCTCCCACATTATTCAATCCTGTATAAAAGGCATCTTCGAGGGTTGCATCATTTAAAACTGGGATAGACCTCACCACAAAAACAACATCCACTTTAAAGATATCTCTCAACGTCTCGGCAAAAAGCCTGTCGAAGACAATCTCTCCACAGTTATCGCATAGATATACCACCTTTTTGACCTTTTTAATCCTTTTCATAAATTCTTCAATAGCCTGCCCATCTATTGTCATATCCATGACCTTTGAGAGTATATCATCCATATGGATATTGTTTACCCCTGCCATAATATCTATAAAATTCCCTGCAATAGACCATCTCAATGCCTCTTTAAAGGTGTCACTGCTTTTTACTACTGATTCCTTTGCATAGGGATAGAGATTGAGGGCTATATTGTTCTGTATCCTCTTTTTTTCATATAAAGGGTCTTTTATACCTGTTGTATCCTCCATTAACCTCCATATATCCCTTATTATCTCAGGGGCTGTAATATCCCATCGATTCTCTTTGATAGGTTCAAGGGTCATAATTCTGGCAAAGAAGGCTTTAGTCTCCTCTTCTCCCCCAAGGATTTCACGGGCAATATTAAGCGACATCTTTAATATACAGGGTATGCAGTCAGGCCAAATATTCATTTTGGTTTATTCTTCTCTTCCAGTTCCTTTATCTTATATTCAAGGAGGGCGTATCTCTGAACAAGCTCTTTGTTAATGTCCTTTATCCTTGATATAACAATAGAATAGTGCATTAGTATGGCAATGAGAAATACAAAGATCACAATCAGTATGGCTGTTATATAATAGAAGCCTGTTATTCTGCTTATTATGTCAATGAGCCCAGGCCACAGGCTCAATATGGCTATAGCCAGCGATGTAAGGAGCCATAATATGGCATATTCTTCTCGGAGATACCTCTTTCTGATAAATTCAAAGGTAACAATAAAAAAACCAATGCTTATTAGCCCGATTATAATTTGCATGTGGAGCATAAATCCCCCTCTATATTACTTTTTAAAGAGGTCAATAAACATGGCAAGCATCACCTTTACCATGTAATATGCTGAAAGGACAGGTGTTATTGAGGATTTACCATACATCCTGCCCGACATCCTTGTTGGTATCTCTTTGACCCTCAAACCTTTCTTGTGGGCAAAGACAAGGGACTCCGGTTCAGGATAGTCCTGGGGATATTCAAGGGCAAAAAAATCCATGACCCTTCTGTTAATTGCCCTGAACCCACTTGTGGTATCTTTTATATCCATACCTGTTGTAATCCTGAGAAAAAAAGACAAAATCTTTATGCCCAACAGTCTCATAAAGGATATCTCATATTCCCTATCTGTGACAAATCTTGAGCCGATTACCATATCATATCCTTCATCAAAAAGAGTCTGGATTAATCTTGGTATCTGTTCTGTAGGGTGCTGTCCATCTCCATCCACCTGGATACAGGCATCATATCCCCTCTGCGTTGCGAATTTATATCCTGTCTGGACTGCACCACCTATCCCAAGATTACAGGGTAATTCAATAACTATTGCCCCTGCCAGCCTTGCCACCTCTGCTGTCCTGTCTGTTGAATTATCATTGATGACTATGGCATCAAAATCCCTGCCCAAATTCTTTATGCCCTGGACAACCTCACCTATGCTCTTTTCTTCATTGAATGCAGGTATAATAACTGCTATCTTTCTATTGTATTCCATATCTAATTCTGTTCTATTCTTTGTCACCTATCCAACAGTGGAGACATAACTGCTCCTTTGGTATACCTATGGCCTTTACCATATCATTGATCTTCTGATATCGAAGGCTTGTTGCACCCAGTTCCCTGGCAATCCAGTCTACCATTGCCTTATACTTTTCTGTGGTGTCATCAAGATATTCACTTATATCCTCTATATCTTTACCTTCAATGGACCATAT
>JAOAHW010000175.1 GCA_026415015.1 Syntrophorhabdaceae bacterium | reverse complement strand
GCCATTGCCCTTGCCCTTGACATAATAGCGCTATCTCGGACAATATTGCCAATTCTGAAATCAGGGATGCCTGATTGTCTTGCACCCATCATATCCCCAGGACCTCTTATCTTCATATCCTCCTCGGCTATTATAAAGCCGTCTGTGGTCTCTTCCATCACCTTCAGCCTCTTTGTGGCAAGGTCTGTTTTTTTAGCAGATGCCATGAGGATACATCTGGATGGGTGTCTGCCCCTACCAACCCTTCCACGGAGTTGGTGTAGCTGAGACAGGCCAAATCTCTCTGCATGTTCTATAACAATTATGGTGGCGTTGGGACAGTCTATCCCCACCTCAATGACTGTTGTGCATACAAGGACATCTATCCTGCTGTTTTTAAAAAGGAGCATTGTCTCTTCTTTTTCTTCAGGTGTCATCCTTCCGTGAAGCAGTCCAATCCTGAATGAGGGGAACACAGATTCCTGGAGGTGCCTTGCCATTGTCTTTGCATTGAGTAGATCAATCTTGTCTGACTCCTCCACAAGGGGATACACAATATATGCCTGTCTGCCCTGTTTTATCTCTTCCTCCACCATCCTGTAGACCTCATCCCTGTCTTTTTCAAGGAAGACCTCTGTCTGTATCCTCTGCTTGCCTTTTGGCATCTCATCAATGATGGATACATCGAGGTCGCCGTAGATGACCATAGAGAGCGTCCTTGGGATGGGGGTTGCAGTCATGACAAGGGTGTGGGGGATGAGGGCAATCCCTGTTTTTTCACCCTTCAGTCCTGCCTTCTCCCTTAAAACCTTTCTCTGGATTACACCAAACCTGTGCTGCTCGTCTATTATTACAAGACCAAGCCTATGGAATACCACATCAGATTGTATCAAGGCGTGTGTCCCCACTATGACCGATATTTTACCCTGGCCTATACCCTTGATTATTGCCTCTCTTTCCCGACCCATGTTTCCCCTTAAAAACGCCACATTTATACCCATTCCCTCAAATGCCCTGTGGACTGTGAGGTAATGCTGCTCTGCGAGTATCTCGGTGGGCGCCATGATTGCCACCTGATATCCATTGTCTATGGCGATGCACGATGCAAAGATAGCGCATATGGTCTTACCGCACCCTACATCACCCTGGAGGAGCCTGTTCATTGGTCTGTCTGATGCCATATCCTTTTTTATCTCCTCTATTACCCTTACCTGGGCGTGTGTCAGTTCAAAGCCCAGATGCCTTTTGAATCTCATAAACAACTCCCCATCTGGTTTCAGGCTTATACCTTTCTGGGAATTTATCATGGATTTTTTCAAATGCAGGGCGCTCTGAAAGAGGAAATATTCTTCAAGGATGAGCCTTTCCATATATTGACCCTGAATGATTCCAGGGTCATTAGTAGACGAATCATTCGGCGGGAGGTGTATCTCTATGATAGCCTTTTTAAAGGTGACAAGACTGTATTTTTCCTCTAAAGACAAAGGGATAAAACCCTCAATTGAGCTGCCATAATCCTCAAAGGCCTGTCTTATAAGGTTCCTTAAAACCCCCTGCTTGATGCCTTCTATCTCTGGATAGATTGTGATGATGTTGCTGTGGCTGTCTATCTCCTTTTCATCATCGAGAACAGTAATATCAGGATGGACTATCTGGAGGTCCCTGCCATATCTACTTACCTGACCTGATATGAACAACAGGTTGCCTTTTCTGCAGAGGTTCTGCAGATACTGTTTACTACCGTAGAACCATTTGAGCAATATAGTGCCTGTTTTGTCTTTTACTGTGGCTACAAAGCTACTTTTTCTTGAATAGCGTGAAAGGGATTTTTTTGCAGTCAATACCTCTGCCACTATGGTTGCCTTCTCGCCTTCTGACAGGTCTATGATGTTTTTTATAGTCCTTCTGTCTTCATATCGGACTGGCAGATGCCAGAGGAGGTCTTCTATGGTTTTTATCCCCCTTTTTTTTAAAAAAACCGCTGTCTTTTCACCAACACCCTTTAAATCAGTTACAGGGATGAAATGCAGGTCATTTTTCTTTTCCATCTTGTAGATTTTATATTACCATAGACCCAAATTTCCAAATAAAATTCCTTGTTTTGCCACAGATAGAATCGGATAAAGGCAGATGGAGAATCATTATAACCGTAGGCTCAATTGAAAGATCCCACAATGGAGTCCAAGCTTTATGCTTTTTCAGGGCAAAAAGTGATTTATATGTGTTCATCCTTCTTTATCTGTGGCCAATAAAAAAACAATTTTTGTCACAGATAACATGGGACAAAACAGATGATATTCTATAAGCTGTCTTGTCAGGGGTATAAAAAATATAAGGCCTTTAATCTGACATAGTCATTTAATAGGGAAAGAAGAAATTTCCGTATTTAAGCTCAAAGGCCTTTGTTGCACCCTTTAAGTCGCCTTCTTTTCCCTTGGTTCTCACCACAACCTTTTTGTATCCCTTTTCCACACCCTCATAGGTTGTGAGGACACTGTCTATGGTAAACCCATGTTCACGGACAATATCTATCACTTCTTTTGTGGCACCTAATGTATCTTTTATCTTAACATAGAACCTGTTACCCTTATGGCGGACACCGGTAATATCAACAAGGACACGGAAGATATCCCTATCAGAGATAATACCTACAAGCTTATCATTTTCCACCACTGGCAGGCACCCTATATTTTTATCGTACATAATCATAGCTGCCTCTTCAATAGGCGTATTAGGGGTTGTTGTATATACCTTTTTTACCATAATCTCTTTCACCTTTGTATTAAAGAGTACATAATGCAGTTCATGTATATCAAGGGTTGTTGCCTTGGAAGGGGTATAGTCCTTTATGTCCCTATCTGAAAGGATACCTACGACCTTTTTATCATTCTTTACAACCGGCAGGTGTTTTATGTTCTTTTCTTTAAGGGTTTTTATTGCCTGTGTAATATTGTCTTCAGGGCTTACTGTAAAGACCGTTGTGGTCATCCAATCTGATACAAACATGGGCACCTCCTATAATAGGCCTTGGCTCTCATTTTATAGAACCTATCTTATTTCTGCACTATGGGCAGAATCTTTTCAAAATATTCAAGGGACTGGGGATTTACAAGGGCATCCCTGTTGGTCACCTGCCGACCATTCACAATATTAGTTATAGCGCTCTCCACCTTTTTCATATTAAATGTATAAGGTATATCAGGGACATCAATAATAATGGCAGGTACATGGCGAGGGGAGGCCTTATCCCTTAATTCTGTTTTTATTTTGTTTTTTAACTCATCCGTTAAAGTTACCCTGTCTCTTATACACATCT
>JAOAHW010000093.1 GCA_026415015.1 Syntrophorhabdaceae bacterium | reverse complement strand
CTGGTAATACAGCTCCTTGTTATCGCTATTATCTCTGCCATTATAGGCGAGATGAAGTCAACCTGGATTGTCACATCTATGATACTGTTGAGCGTTGGATTGTCCTATGTGCTGGACAGGCGTTCACACCAGGCAGTAGAGGCACTGGGAAGACGTGTTCAATCAAGGGCCTTTGTGATAAGGGATGGGGTTGAGACTGAGGTAAAGATATCTGAGATAGTCCCTGGTGATATTGTATTACTACAGGCAGGCTCAGTTATACCTGCTGATATCAGGATTATATGGGCAAAGGATTTCTTTGTGAGTGAGTCTGCCCTTACAGGGGAATCCATGCCTGTGGAGAAGATGGCATCAAATGCAGACCCAAAAACCTCATCTGCTTTGGAATTAACAAACGCCTGTTTTCTTGGCACATCAGTCACAAGTGGTGTAGCAAGGGCTTTGGTTATAAATACAGGACAAAAGACATTATTCGGGGCCATATCAGAGAGACTTACAGAAAAAAGGGAAGAAACAAACTTTGACCAGGGTATCCGCTCCTTCACATGGCTTATGATACGGTTTATGATTGTCATGGTCTGTGGGGTATTTTTCATAGTTGGGATGACCAAAGGAAACTGGCTTGAGGCGCTCTTATTTGGTGTATCTATAGCAGTAGGTCTTACACCTGAGATGCTTCCTATGATTGTAACTGTCAATCTTGCAAAAGGCGCCCTAAATATGGCTAAAAAAAAGGTCATTGTAAAGCGCCTACCCTCTATCCAAAATTTCGGTGCCATTGATGTGCTGTGCACTGACAAGACAGGGACCCTTACCCAGGATAGGGTAGTCCTTGAGAGACATGTGGATATATTAGGCCATACCAGTGAAGATGTCCTCCACTATGCCTATCTGAACAGCTATTTTCAGACAGGTCTCAGAAACCTTATAGACCGTGCAGTGATTGAGTTTGCTGAAGACCTGGATGCCGAGCAAAACTGCAGGATAATAGATGAGTTGCCCTTTGATTTTCAAAGGCGGCGTATGTCAGTAGTGGTTGATTATGAGGGCGACCATGTCCTCATCTGCAAGGGCGCAGTGGAGGAGATATATTCATGTTGCAGTAGCTATCAGATAGGGGAAGAGGTATACCCGCTTATAGATATGATCAGGGTTGACCTTTTTGAAGAGGTGGAGAGGCTCAACCGTGAAGGATTCAGGGTGCTTGGTATTGCATATCGTGAGTTTCCAAGGTCAAAGACAGTCTTTACTATTAACGATGAGAGTGACTTAATATTACTGGGATATATTGCCTTTTTTGACCCACCAAAGATATATGCCACAGAGGCGATCGGGCTTTTAAAAAAGGCAGGGGTGGATGTTAAGGTCCTTACAGGTGATAATGGTTTGGTGACAGAAAAGGTATGTCGCGATGTGGGTATAGATGTGGAGCATATCATTACAGGTAAAGAACTTGCAGGGCTTTCACCTTCTGATTTTTCTAAGGCAGTAGAGGAAAATAATATATTCGTGAAGCTTACGCCTTTGCAAAAAGAAGAGATAGTCGCCCAATTGAGAAAAAACGGGCATGTGGTGGGTTTTATGGGCGATGGTATAAACGATGCCCCGGCTATGAAGGCTGCAGATGTGGGCATATCTGTTGACTCTGCTGTGGATGTAGCAAAGGAGTCTGCTGATATAGTACTCCTTGAGAAAAGCCTCCTTGTTTTAGAAGAGGGCATCATGGAGGGTCGAAGGATATTTGCCAATATAATCAAATACATAAGGATGGGAGGCAGTTCTAATTTCGGCAACATGTTCTCTGTGGTAGGTGCAAGCTATCTACTACCTTTTATACCCATGCAGCCTGTCCAGATACTCATGAACAACCTCCTCTATGATTTCTCCCAGACAGGTATACCTATGGATAATGTGGATGAGGAGCTTGTTGCACGGCCTCTCAAGTGGAATATAAGTAATATCAAACGTTTTATGGTCTTTATAGGCCCTATTAGCTCTATATTCGATTATGCCACCTTCGGCCTTATGTGGTTCATCTTTAACTGCAGTGCCTTTCTCGACCCTGCTACAACAGCTTCGCAGAAGATATATCTTGAGAGGCTCTTCCAGACAGGGTGGTTTGCTGAATCCCTGCTGACACAGACCCTTATCGTCCACATAATAAGGACAAGAAGGATACCATTTATAGAGAGCAGGGCATCAATACAGATGAGCATAACAACCATGATAATCATGGCAATCGGGGTCTGGCTACCCTATTCACCCTTTGCTACATATCTTGGCATGGTCCCGCTACCAGTAAGCTACTGGGTATGGATAGGATTTTTCCTTACCTTTTATGCCATATTAACCAGTTTTGTAAAGGATTGGTTCTTTAAACGCTATGGAGGTGATTGATAATGGATACACTCCTTGATGCACTCCAGGAAGGAAGGCTCTTCGAGCTGCCTGATAATGATAAGACCCATGCACTCCAGTTTCTTGCCCATATTATAGAGGCATTCCCTGAGATACCACCTGAGACAGATGTGGTGGGGCTTGTAATGAAAAGGGAACAGACTGCCAATACTGCCATAGGAAAGGGCTGGGCATGTCCCCATGCAAGGGTCCCCTATGATGAAGACCTGATGTGTGTGGTGGGTTGGAGCCCCAATGGTATAGAATATGGGGCACCGGATAAAAAACCTGTCTCCCTTATTGTTATGTATCTTGTTCCTGACAATCAGAGAAACCATTATCTAAAGGAGATATCCATACTTGCTAAGGCCCTTCAGACCTATCCTGAACTTGAAAAGGTCCCGGAGGTGCAGGACTTAGATGATGTAAGGCGATATCTCCTTGACCTTATTGAGGTCACCAAGAGTAAGACAGGCCCTGATGTAAGGGCAAGGATGATCCGTTTACAGACCAAACCATCCATTGAACCTACGCTTATCCAGGACCTGTCAAATCTCATTGTAGAGCCCGTTACCATTGTGGCAGGACCTAAGATAAAACATATTGTCCTTACCCAAAATCCCACGCTTATGGAGCAGCTTGAGGCTACTGGTGGTATAGTAGAGAAGATAGAGTCAGAAGGGATGTGCCAGGTGGCTGGTTGGCGTATACTAAGAAGAGGTGCTGTGAACTACCAGGGAGGGCTTGTAACCTATGAGTGCCTTGCCATAAAGATTGCCACCAACTCGGGCCAGGCAAGATAGACAATAATATTCACTGCTTTATCTGATTTCAGG
>JAOAHW010000086.1 GCA_026415015.1 Syntrophorhabdaceae bacterium | reverse complement strand
TTTTTCAGCAGATAAAATGTTCATCGAAGCACCATCTGAAACAACAAGGATTTCACTTGATTTACAGAAACTCGGTTTAAATTATCAGCCTACTGTGCCTATGCATATTAAAGGCTGGGTTTGTGAAGAAGACGGCTCCCGGGTATATTTAAAAACGACAAAATACATAATTGATCTCAAAAACATCGAACAGGCAATATTATTAGTGAAAGAAAAGCTTGAGAAACAATATTTAGACCTGAAAAACATTACAAAGCCGCCAGCAACCTTTAGCGGTTTTTCAAGAAAAGCATTACTGGATACTATAGATTTGTCTTTGCGAGATTATCCCAAACCATTAAGAAATTATATCAGGGAACTTGAAGCCTTAAGGGTTGAACTTAAAGATGTCTCAGGAGAGCCAGAAAAGTTCTTTGATGTAAATTTTGACGAAAAAAAGCTCTCAGGCAATTATCCTTATCTTGAAAGTTATGAGGATGATGGCGAGTCTCGTATATATACTTTAAAAGATTGCTATACGAGACAGGAGCTAAAGACCATGCAGGCTGTCATAGATAAAACCCTCAATGCATCTCTTAATGCAAAAGATGATTTACAAAAGACTGTAAATAGCGTGCTTGATAAAAAAGAGGTACCCATTGACCTGAATAAATTTTAAGGATTATATTTGAACTTTAGTAAAAAACTACTCTTTTTATTCTTTTTTTTAATAATCACAATAAATAGTTACGTTTTTGCCCAGGATAAAGACCTATCAGAGATAGAAAGGCTCGAAGCACTCCTTACTATACCATGCGACGAACCTCTTAATCATATGAACGAACTGGTAAGATTGGGTAATGCCTATCAGGAGATGGACAAAAAACGTCTCTCCCTCTATAAGTCCGCCCTTGATACACATCAGAAAGCGCTGTCACCTTTTATCATAAATCCTGACCCCAAGTTAGGTGTTCAGGCAGGAATTTTTCGTATTCGCTTTGACCAGCTATACGAAAAGGCAAAGGCTCTGGGGCTCTTAAGGGAAGCGAGCCCTCAAGATCTGCCTCAGGATTTTAGTATGGCTGAGGTAGCCACAACAGTGACCCAGTACGATGAAAAAATCGGCAGGTACTATTCGTCTCTTGGCGATTGGGCAAATAAACAAGAAGGACTGGGCAATAAACTCTTTTTTGTAGAGGCCCAGCGCCAGTCTATGGACCAGATAAAAAAAGAGCTTGCCCAGCTATTTACTGACTGGGAGAATGCAAGAGAAGAATTTTTCAAAAAAATGGCAAAAGACCCTTATAAAGAAACCTTTGCCGAGATCGATAAAATCGCTGCTACAATGGAAAAAGATTTCGGTGAGCCTTATAGAAAACACAGGGGAGCACTGCATATCCTTGCAACAAGCGGCAGATTTGAGCACTGCCTCGGAGAGATAAAGCCAACACAGACCTATAAGGTCACATCTGGTTCAGATATTTCTGATTTATTGCCGTATAATCCCGGACCTGAAGGGACTTTTGAAGGACTGCCAGGTGTTGGATTCCGTGTAGACAAGCCTGCAAAATTAGAGCCTATAAAAATTCCAACTGAAAATTCTATTCCCAAAGAATTTCCCTTAGACCTTCCGTTAAAATATGATGCAGCCCTTCATATAAAGACCGAGATAGAAAGGCTCAAAATCCAGATCAAGGCTGAAAGGGACGGCATCATTGCAATTGGTAATTATTTAAGCGGTGGTTTACTAGAAGGCTGGAAAGCCCAGGCATTAGGTGAAGCCTTTAATGTTTTTCATGGTATTGTGGAAGGTTTTGCTGGAATCGGTCATCTTGTTATCTCTACTAGCGACGTCCTGCTAACATTTTCCAGCCCTACTGTTGGAAGAATCGTAGATACTTTTAAGCTAGTAAAACAAACATCTGATACTGCCGAAAAGATTTTAACCGATTCTTCTTTGCAAAGAGAAATTGTTAAAAAAATTATAGGTAGCCTTGCTGAGTTCACCATAGGGGTAGTACATGGAATTGAGCTTTTGGCAACCAAAGATACACCACCGGATAACCAGTTTGATGCTATCACTCTGCAAGAATGGAAAGAATTAGCTGACAAGACAAAAAGAGCCAGAGAGGCACTGACAACATGTGAGCGCCTTGCCGGGCAGGTACTGTCTGATATCCTAACGGGCATGATTACTTCTTATGGTACAAAGGCGCAAAAGCTTGCCAAAGAAGCACTTGATACAGCCAACGACTTGGCAAAAGCATCGCAGAAGGCAAACAAGCTTGACGATGCAGCCCGTCTGGGCAGCAAATTGCCTGATGATGTGCCCAAACCAAAGGCAATCCAGGAACTGGGAAATGAAATCAAAAAACATCAAGATGATGTGGCAAAGGCCATTGACGATATCGTCAAGCCAAAACCAAAGGATATCCCCTATTCAGAAAAGATGCTCCCCAGCGGGCAAGAAATACTAAAAAAAATGTCCGCTTCATCTGAAGCCGGTGGAATGAATATATATTCCAAATTAGATGACAATCTTGGGCTAAAGATGTCAAAGGAACCAATATTAAAAAGCAGTACCAATGTGGATGCTGCTTTGAAATCTAAAGTTAATCTTGATATTGATGATGCAGGAAGGGCATTTCTTAAAGACGCCCTGAAAGATTCATCTATAGGTCGATTACCAGAGGTTAAAGAGCGGATTTATATTGTTGGTGAAAAAATATATCGTAACTTAGATGAGATTCCCAACAATACATACTACAAAGTAGTGGACGTCGTAGAGCACATACCTCCCCAAACACACGCGGCAGTTCTCGCCCAGCAGGGAAAGTTGACCCAAGGACACATCAGGGCATACGAAACATTTATGAGAGAGCTTAACCAAAAAGGCTATGTGTGGATAGATAACAAATTAAAAAATTTTGCCTTTGAGACAATTGATGAGGCTAAAGGTCTTTATCGTGTTGTTCCGTTGGACGCGGGTGGTTTTTTAAAGGTTACTGACCTGCCTGCTGGCCTTTCCCAAGGAGATATGGCAGCGAAGATTCAGAAGGCGTTTAATAAGGCTTTTGAAACACCTGGTAATGTTTATAATCAAATGTATGAATTTTCCAAAGAGGCAAATAAATTGGGGATCCCCGAAAATGTATACATGAATATTGAAAATACTTTAGGATTAACAAAAATAAATAAATTTTCGGAAACTCTTCCCGGCACGTTTGTACCCGGACAACGCATTTCGTCTCCCAGCCAGCAGGCTTACAATATTTATTCCAAGATTGAAAATGAGAGCACGGATGTTCTTAAAAAGCAAATCGGTAAGGCATTTGATGAATTAGTAGAAGCAAATCCAAAATATCAAGAGGCCCTAAAGGCTCTGGAAGGAAAAAAGCTCGAGCTTGCCAATACCGAGAAAAAACTCAATGATGCCCTGGAACTAACAGAAAAGGCTGCAAAGGCTGCCCAGTCACCAGAGATTCCAAAAGATATAGATTTTAACTGGCTTGCTGCAGCCTCTCAACAGGTTCTCACAGAGGCTGAAAAGGCCAAAGAGATGGTACAGTGCGCTTCAATTAAGGAAAAGATTTTATCCGGCATTGTTTCAGATTGGATCAAAGAGGCATGGAAGAAATGCAAGGAATTGGGTTTTACATTCGAGGCAGCAAAATGAAAAAGATGATTATATTTATCTTTTTACTGTCAACCTCTTTTGTTTTACAACCAGACAGGCTCATCGCCCAGGGCAAGGAGATGACACCAGAGGAGTTCGTGGCGTATAATCTCAAGAAAACCCGTGAACGTCTTGAAGAACTCAAAAAAAAGCACGGCAGAGAGGTAAAAGAATTCGTAGCAGGCTCCAAAGCACTTATCAGTGTATTGCCTAAACCCCACACACTCCAGTTTATATATGAAACCACAAAACCAAAGATAAAAAAAGATGAGATAAAATTTCCTTCTGATACACAGTTCTTTCCTTCCAGCATTTCAATCGAGTCCATCAATGCTTATACCCTTGCCGCAGATGATTTTACATCTTATGTATTGCGAATACCAAAGAAGGCATATCTGTCCATTACTCAAAGGGGTCTTTTTTCAAATAAGCAGAAGAGTAATTGCTGTACCAACTATCGCTTTATCAATAAACAGGGGGATTTTGTCTGTGAGAATTATGCCAGTACAAGCTTTCTTAGTGCTTATAATATAGACCCTCGAGGTGTCATTGAAAATTTTAATCTCTGGACCTCAGGTGGAGGCACCATAGGGGGCAAAGAGTATGTCAATTTTAATAAACCCGGAAGAGGTATAGTGAAGGCTATATTACCGGCCCATTACTCTGACGCAAAAGAAGAGATAATACCGATAACTGAAACACCCTGTATGAGAGTTGTACGAAGTGATTTACCAAAACCCGGAACAAAAGATGTCCATTTCTGGACAGAAAAAGATAATGAAACTAAAATAACAGTAAGATGGCAAGGTAAAAACAGGGGAAACTTCGAGACACAAGTTGATTTCGATGTGCTTTCATTTGAGGGCATAAAAGTTGACGGAAATGAATTCAGGGATGCGGGCAAAGAAACCGATGGTGTAGACATTTTTGTTCAAGGGTCTAATGTGTTTCCTTCTGTTGAACTGGGCTCATCCTATGAACCTGTCCTTATAATTAGACGGGCAGCCAAATCACAACAAGGGAGATTATCAGATGCAGTTATAACAAGTTTTGAACCTGCCTCAAAATGGCTTCTGTCGGTAACATACAATATTTCAAATGAAGGACCTTTTGTAGTAACCCAGCGTGGCGTAATCACGCCTCTTTCTACGGGTGAGACGCGCCTGATGATGAATGTTGGGAAAGTCTTTTATCTCTACAGAAAGATTACGGCAAATAGATGGTCATATGAAATGGATACTGCTCCAATGGAAGGAAGGGCATCCCCTAACATCCTTTATAGGATTATGTTAAATGTACAGGGGCCTGCGGACATGAAAAGTTATAATGTGAAATGGGAAGGTAATGGTTTGAAGTGGCAGACACCGAATCAGTCTTTTGTCCGCAAGGGGGATAGATGGGTTTCAGAAAACTATTTCTCTGTTGCCGATGATGTAAAAAAAGGTGATAAAACAGAGATAAAGATTTATGTAGATAATGTAAAAAAAGGAACAAGGGCCTTTGAACTGATAAAAAGATTTGAAATCTACCCGAATATCTTTTCTATAGCACTTGAACTGGCAGCAAAGGGACAGCCACCTACCTCTCAGGGTATTGACCTTTTTTATCCCAATTTCATTCCTGATGGAAATACCTTCAGGGCCTATCTGAAATATATGGATAAAGATGGGAAGGAAATAAATATTAATGAGATAAAAAATCTACTTACCAAATCGAATTTAACATTACTTAGCGAGACGCCAGCAGTGGCACAGGTTTTCTCTGGAGGAGGCCAGGTTGGCACTGCCATAGGCGATAGTATGATTTCCTGCCAGCTTGATTTAGGTGACAGAAAACTCATCTCAAAATGGGTTAAGGTTACGGCAAATAAGATTATGCTTACAAAGGGAGAGTCTCAAGGCTGGGCTACCTACATTATCAGGGTAATTGGGCCTGCGGATATGTCTAAATATCAGGCTGTTTTTTATCATAATAAAGGCACCCAAAGGGCTATCTTTGTAAGGGCAAATGATGGAAGCCAGTCGGCAGGTATATCAACAGTAGAAAAGATAGAAAAGGTAGAGATATTAAAAGATGGTAAAGCTGTAGCCATGATGCCTGTGGCTGACCATGTGGTTTTACCGGAGCCGGGCATTAAATTGCTACCCATTAAACTGCCTGGAAAGGTAATAGATACCATTACCCCTGTTGACATGGGGAGCCTCACCTCTACTGCTGACTGCAGAAACATGCTTAGAAAACAATTTCCTGAATACTATGGCTCAGCACCAGATGATGTCCTCAATCCAATCTGTCAAGGGATGAGGGAAAAGGAAAAGGAAGAAATCAAAGAGCAAAGGGCAACAGATAAGGCGCAGCTTGAGATTCTTAAGGCCCTTAAAAAAGAGGGTAGAAGGCTTATGGTCTTTAGCGATTCCACAGAGATTGCCGCAGTAGTTTCAGGTAATTTTGACCCCCAGAGGACGTACTGCCGCTGGCGCATTGATAAGGGAGGGTCATTGAAGGTAGAAAGACCCCAGACAGATATTGTTCGCATAGGTATAGATGGTGCCTGTTATAATAAAATCACTGGTTTTCAGGGAGATTTTGACACGAATGCCCTGGCTTCTGTTGAACTTGTCTATGCTTATCCACCCATGCAGGCAGGTAAATTTATAACAGGGACCGAGGCGCCTATGGGCGCATTTATAGAGAGAAAAGCTATCGAAGAATGGGTAAACAGATGATAAGAATTTTAACTACCTTAAATTTACTTTTGTTTTTTCTCATTGTCCCGTTGGTTTTAATTTCTGCCCAACTCGGTGTGGATACACCCCTAAGCAGGGATACCCAGCCTGTGTTTTCCGAAGAGATGAAAAAACAACTCGAGGGGAGAGAAAGGCCTACCCAGCAGATGATAAAGGAAGGAAAGCTCTCCCCGGGCACATGGACAGTAAAGATAATAGACAACAAGGTTATTCAAGGCCATAATCCTGTTAATACTGCCCAGCCCCTATATAACTTCACCATGAACGGCGTTACATACACCTTTGATAGAACACAGGTGTCTGACCCGGCACTAATGCTGAAAACGATTGTAATCATACAAACAAAAGGTACAGGAGCATTGAATTTGAACGACCCTGAAACTAAAGAGGCAGTAAAACAGCTTGAAAAGATGAGTAATGGCACCCTCCATATTACACCAGGTCCTACTCCACCACCGCCACCTCCTCCCGCTCCAGGGATAAATTGTGTACCCTCATCCTTTGTTCTTAATATGACAAGCATGGCTGACATGGGTGTTGTATTTATTGACCCCAATAGCCTTCCTGCCACATGCACAGTAGGAAAGACAGTACCGTCTACCCCATATCTTTATATCCAGAATCCCCATACATCCTGCGATGATGCTGGCATGCTTGTATTTGCAGGTGCCATACCAGGGTCAACCATAATTTCTACAGGCACAGGTTTTACTACCTATAATGGTAAGTGTGGAGCCGGTGTCAGGGCGGTAAATGCCTCATCTATAGACAATGAATTTACTGTTCAGATAGGTTCAAAAAAATACAAGGTTAAATTCTCTGTCAGTAACGGTGGTTTACAAAGCATCCCATATAAACACAGTGGTCGTTTTAATTCCATCACTGTCTATAATGTATCATTTACGGAGCAGCCATGAAAAAGATAATTATCATAACTGGCATTTTTATGTTCATTGCCTTGGAGGTTACAGCCCAGGAGTTAAGACCCTTTAATCCCATCAGGACACAGGCTTCTATCACAGGCACCTTACTCCCTGGTGCACAGGTTGTGGAACCTACAAAACCACTTCCTGATAAAGTCATTTCAAGTTCTGCGGATACCATCGCCAGCTCATGGAACACACTGGATTTTCAAAAAATGGTCTCTGACCGTTTTTATAATAGATCTCGTTTAATTGATGCCATGAACACAGAGACAGCTAAAGATGCAAAACTAAAGGTCTTAAACACCCATAGTGCAAATATTATAAGCCAGGCCATAGTCCCTGATAGTGATGGTGGAAAATTGAGGGTAAGCACAGTTTCAATAGTTATGGAAACCAGGGCAGAATTCAATGACCCGAAACAGGGCTTTATCTCTGCCCCTGGAACAAACGAGATGTTGATAGAGGTCGTTGAGAAGATAGAATAAAAAATTTAAGGGGTAATTTGAACAAAAGGGCTATAATTCATATTATCGTATGTTTCTTTTTAACATGCATAGTAGATGTCAACGCTTATGGAGATGACGGATCCCAGATTGCCCCTGACTGGCGTTTTTCAGGTCAAAACAGTCTTCATATAGACTATTATAATTCCAGCGGACCCAGTGGTTCTTATAAAAAAAATGAGGGCTGGCAACCTTATAATGATATAAACATCCAGTTTCAAAATACTGCCGACAGTTTCAATACCATGAAAGGTTATCTTTCAGGCACCATCAATCAATCACCCTATCGGGCAAGTAAATACGGTGTTATACCCGAGAGGTTCAATTTCAATCAGGAAAATGGCAAATTCCCTGTTCCATATAGACTTGACCTCGGTGATTTCTATGCATTTCAGACACCAAGGATAATACAGCGTTCATTAAAAGGCGGACAGATTGAGTTTCAACCAGGAACAATGCTCGGTGCAGGCCAGTCTATTTTACTCCAGGTGGGGGGTGCGGCCCAGGATTATTTAGACAATAAAAGAGGGGATAATCTATTTGGTGGTGCATCCTGGATGATGAACTGGAAGGACACCCGCTTTGCAGTAAATTATACACAGAACAGACAGGCATCCAGAGATGATATACCCTCATTGAGTCAGTATGTATGGGGCATGGCCTTAAACCATAACTTTTCCCTTTTATATCAAAAACTTGTCCTTGATGCAGAATGGAATTTTTTAAGAGGTGATATATATAGAAGTCCATTGGTTGTCCACAATAAAGGAGAGGGCCGCTTCATTCAACTCCAGGGAAAGACAGTGATACCCATCACCTACAGCTTTAGGTATGAGGATTATGATGCTGAATATGTACCTGCAGGTGCATCTGTAAGCGGTGGCAGAAGGTCCTTTGAAACCCGTGCCAACTGGCAGTCAGCAAAGGGTTTTTCTATAAACGGTCGAGCCCAGTTTTATAGAGACGGTTTGGGCACAGACAATATTACAGATACAGATGTATATGGATTTGGCATAAGTGGTTCAATACCCAATCCATGGATTAAAGGTTTGAGCGGGTCACTGGATACCTACAGGCAACATGCAGATGCTCCCAATAATGAAACCGTTATAAATTCTTTAAATGCGTACATAGGCATACCTTTGCATATGGCCTGGAACCTAAGATTATCTGCAGGATTTCAAGAAACCATTGTGAGAAAAGGCACAGCCACCAATAGCGGGGTCCAGCAATATGGCATGGACATCGGACATAATACCTCTTTTATGGGGTTTACAGGTACAGCAAACGCAGGTGTTTTATTCATTAAAAGAAGACAGAAGGACAGGGATCAGGAAGACTATGGTTTCAATTTTTCTACATCTATAGGCCGCAGTGCCCTCAGACTAACAGGAAGCTACAGATATTATATGCAGAATCAGCTAACCAATCTCATGGATAACCGCACCCAGGGTTTCAATGTTGCAGCAGAATATACTTATGGTAAAAATCTTTTAAGGCTTGAAGGCGACTGTGGTATGAACCAGCCTGCCAGAGGCACGCAATCCCGTGATACAAGGCTTCTTTTTACCTGGACTTACAGTTTTGAACGGCCTGCAATGAAAAAGGCTGTTGCTCCGGAGGCGCCTAAACTAAAACCCGATGAAAAACCTGCCCCTGAAATGCCTCTGGTTATCAAGACCTTTGCTGATTTAAGGCCAGGTTATCCAATAAAGAAAATACAGGCGGCCCTTGCTGATAAAAATATAAAGGATGGTTTGGAACAGGACAGAAATATCGTATATGAAACAGTCTGGTTCGAGGACATCTCACAGCGTCAGAGGTTGGTTTTAACCCAGAGGACAGGCTATCTTGAGAAGGCAACAATAATCATTGATCTACAACAAACAGGAGAGATAGAAACCATAGGTCAACTATACAGGCGGATCCAGGCAAATCTTACAAGGACATTTGGTGCGCCTGTTACACAGGAAAAAGGTGAATTCGGACCTAATATAGTATCGGATTTAAGAAATAATACCTTTGTCCGTATAAGCGACTGGACAACACCATACGGGACATTACGACTTGGCATACCAAGGCGTCTCGATGGCATTGTAAGGATCGAAGTACAGCATGCCGAGTCCTTCCCTCTATCATATCTCACACCATGGGGACTGGAGGAGGTTCAATAAAAAGTTTTTATTCCCAAACCCCAAATAAATCGTAATTTAGAAACATCAATTTTTCCCTTTATTATATAATACCCATTTTTTAATAATGGTAACACAAATTTTATCCTTAAAAAAACCATTGAATACACCTGTGAAATCTCCATAAAAAACACAGATGTTTATGGGGATACACACTATTGAATCGCAACTGAAGAAATCAGGCTCAAAAAACCCTATTACAGTATTCTTTTACAAGAGAAAATACCTCCTCTTTCTTCTCACGAGGCACCTTATCCCAGTCGCTGGAGACAACAGCGAATCTATTGTTTATGTATATGACCTCTGGCGGCAGAAAAGAATCATCCCTGCAACCAGCTATGTATGAATGTCTCTTTCCAAAGACCTCTATAAGCCAGAGATGGGCATTGTACTCCTGCCTTATATTGTCAGCAACTAAATTGAATCTTTCAATCAATTCAGAAGTAGAGGTCTCTTTCTCCATCCTCAATCCTCCTGTAATATTCCAGCAGTTTTTCGTAGACATTCTGGGGTAGCTTGTCCTTTATCTCTTCCACCTCTTTCTTGAGGATCTGTTCACCTGCTGCCTTTGTCTCAGGTGATGCAAAGTCATCGAGCCATTCCTTAAAGGTCAAAACCGCATTGAGCTTGCAGAATACAGCCTCCCTGCCGGTTCTCAAAAGACTCATTATCCGATCCCCTGTCCTTCCACATCTGTATCCAGCAGTGCAGAAGCTGGTTATATAACCCATCTGAGCAAGCTCTCTTATGACCTCATCGAGGCTTCTTGTATCCCCCAAGAGAAACTGCTGCCTGTCCTCTTCCTGTTCAGTATATCTGTCTGAATAGGCTCCTATCCCTATCTTTGTAGATGCATCTGTCTGGGTGATGCCTATAGGTAGAACCTCTCTTCTTATGGATGCTGATTCACGGGCTGTTAAAATCATACCTGTATATGGAACAGAAAGTCTTATTACTGCAATAATCTTTTTGAAATCTTCATCAGATACCCTGTAGTTTGTTGCCTGTATAAAAGGTGTATTTGCCGCAGGCTCAAGCCTGGGGAAAGATATGGTATGGGGACCGATACCAAAGTGTCTCTCTAAATCCCTTGCATGATACAAAAGCCCCATTACATCGAACCTCCAGTCATAAAGACCGAATAAAGCACCTATTGCCACATCATCGACCCCTGCCTCAAGGGCCCTGTGGTGACAGTAGAGCCTCCACTGGTAGTGAGACTTTAGTGTCCCTTCAGGGTGTAGTCGTTTGTATGTCCCATGGTGATATGTCTCCTGGAATACCTGATATGTACCTATACCCACATCCCTCAGTAACCTCAAATCATCAACAGACATGGGTGCAATGTTTACATTAACCCTTCTTATCTGGCCATAACCATTTTTTGTCTTTACCTTTACATCGTATATTGTCCTTATTGTATCGGCAATATAACCTGCATTTGTTGAAGGATGCTCACCGTAGACAACTATGAGTCGCTTATGCCCTATCTCACCTGCTAAGACCTCAGCCTCTTTCCTTATCTCCTCAAGGGTGAGTTTTCGCCTCTTTATTACAGCATTCTCTCTCCTGAAACCACAATAAAGACAATTATTCACGCACAGGTCACCACAATAAAGAGGGGCAAAGGTCACTATTCTGTTGTCATATACCTTCTTCTTTATCTCTTTTGCAGCCTGAAAGACCTCCTCCCATAGTTCAGGGTCTTCTAAATTTAGCAGGCTTGCAGTCTCATCAGGCTCAAGCGTCTTTATCTCCATGGACTTTTGGATAATATCCCTAATCCTCTTTTTTTCAGGTTTAGTATTTGACTTGATCCTATTCCATATCTCCTCATCATCTATAAAGTCCCTTCCATTGTCCATATATTTCTCTATCTCTTCTTCTTTAATAACCCTTTCTACCCAATCTCTTTCTCTTTTGGTTAAAACTGCCAGCATATTAAACTCCTTTCTTTATTATTGGCATTAAAAGACTCTTTACAACAACCCCGTTCAAGCTGCCTAGTCTACCTGTTAAAGAACCTATTATGTCGGTATTTCCTTCTACGAAAAGGGATATAAGGCCAGTATCTTCATCCCTTTGCGGAATACCCATTCTTCCAATTATTATCTCGGAGTGGTCAGAGAGTATCTTATTTACAGGTGGGGAATTTTTCTTTCGATCTTTTACAATAATGCCGATGATACCGATCTTCTGGTCCATCTGACCTCCTCTGACCTCAGGTATAACCCTTGATCTCAGTAATTAATTTTTACCCTTCTCCTCAGGACATTCATCCCTCAGATAAGGCATTAAAGCTGTATTTAATAATATTACAATTTTAAAATAAAATCAATTGTCTTATGTGTCAAGGGCAAAGGTGCATAAAAATTTAGCCTATATATACCCTAATAGTTTCGATTAAAAGACCATTTTTAAGATAACCATGAGATTTAAAAACTACTAATTGGACTATAGACTTCTTTCACTTATATGGTACAATAAATATCTACAGGAGAAATCATTGGGCTTTCTTTGCTGCACAAGAAAGATAATAGAGCTTCTTAATGTTAAACCTGAAATCTATATACCGGAAAATGACCCCTCTTTTCTCGGTCCATGGTATGTAAATCTCTTTTTCATAGAGAGAAAGAAATGCCTTATCTTTGTTAACTCAAAAACCCTGTTCCCTTTCATTGTTATAAACCAGACCAAAGAAGAGATTGAGCAAATTGACCATATCCTCAGAAGAAATTTACTTAAACGCCTCCATGCTGAATCAATAAACACTGACATTATTGCTAGAACAATAAAAGATTATGAAAAGACAACAATTTGTAAAACCTCTAACAGAAGTATTCTGGGGTCGATGAATGAGTTTATC
>JAOAHW010000032.1 GCA_026415015.1 Syntrophorhabdaceae bacterium | reverse complement strand
GTTCCAGGTGCCTCACCTGTGAGAAAATATAGATTATTGCCCTCAACATACAGGTTTGAAAAGATATTTAGCCATGAGCCCTGAACGCCTGCAATGGGTCCTGAAAAAGCACCCCCCTTGTTTGAGGTACCATAAAGCCAGCCTTCATAATTGGTCGGTACCTGACCCTGATAGGTGCCTGAAGCACTTATAGTGCCTGTCCCAGTATCGGCAATATTTGCCGTCATTGTACCATTTGTGCCGAAAAATTCCATAGTGCCTGTTAATTTAGTGCCTGTTGGTGCAGGTGGTACAGGTGGTGGCGGAGGCGGTGGAGGTGGTGCAGGTGGCGGTGCTGGCTGACTTGCAGGGGTTGCAGGAGGAGGTTGAGTTGCCGAGGCAACTACTGTCGGGTCTGCGGTAGTAGGCTGTGTGGTAGTAGTTGTAGTGGTTGTTGTAGTGGTTGTGGTTGTTGTCGTGGTTGTTGGTGCCCCTTCCTTTTTCTCTGTATCTTTTGGCGCAACAGGCACAACGGCTTTTATAAATGTAGCCTGCTCAGCCTCTGTTGCCTTTCTCGGTGGAGTTGGGGGTGCCTCTGTGGCTGTTACAAAGGATATGTTTCCTGCAACTATATCAACCATCTTTCTGCCCGGGTCATTGGGGTTATATTTGTAACCCCTTCCCTGAAGGAACAGGGTGGCCGTAATGTTTCTTAAATAGGAAACTAACATGTTGGAGCCCCTGATCCCTGCTACGGCATTTGGTGTATGCACTTCAAATTTATTGCCTTCTGCAAAGGCTGAAACCTTTTTTATAAATTCCTCACCGGATACGGCCTGGACCCTTCCCCTGTGGAGCTTTACTACATTGTCTGTTCTATCGGCAGTGGAGGTAAATTCCTTTATCTCTGCCCTTGTGTTAGGTGCGATCCTCAAGAGATTGCCGTTTAGAAATGTGATCTCTGCCCTTCCGTTACTTTTTGCCCTGAAGATATCACCCACACTTACAGGGTCACCCATTTTTACAGGTGTAACCACATCCTGACCTGCCTTTAGGACATCTACCCTTCCTTCCACAAGGGTCACCTTACCGGCTAAAGCTGCATGGGATAGATTTACGCTTAAAAATATTGAAAATATTGCAAAGATTAATAAAAAAAGAGGCTTTTTCATGGTTTCCTCCTTATAGCCTGTATTCAATGTTTATGCCGGCTACACTTCTTTTATAATCGTATGTGCTGATGTTGCAGTTATCTCGTGTATATGTGTATTGACCTATGATATCCATGTTTTTTGTTAATGAGTATGTGAGACTCACAGAGTTAATAAATGTGTCGTTTCGCCTTTTGATATTAAATGTTGTATTGTCGTATCTGTATTTAGCGAATGCCGCATCAGATGTAAACTGAAATTTGAAATTTTTCGTAAGTGGGTATATAAAACTCAGATTGAATCTATTTTCATTATACGTCCAGTTCCTTCCATCTGTCTCATTAACAGAATAGGTATACCTTAAGGCAAGAAGGCCATTACCATCTTTGAACAGATACATCCAACCAATGGAACCACTATTTGATCTTCCGTCCCTATCCTCATTGGGGTCACGGGGCGCTGTGTTGTCTGTTGTGGTGTAATATTTGTTTATCATAAAGCCATATGATAGCTCGAGGATGTTTTTATCATTCACCATATATCGCATTGTAGGATTTACACCTGCACTCTTTTGATATTTTGTGTCTTCCCACCAGTCTAATTTGTTCAAAAAGTCATCACCCTTTTCTCTTTGAAGATTTATATAACCGAATATAAAAGGCAGAGAAAGGGCAACCCTTGAAAAGCTGTACCCTGGTGCTATGGAAAGGGAGTGCTGGGCAAGGTTGTAATCGTCTCTTCTCATGTATCTATCGAGATAGAGATAATATTGAACGGCAAGGTTATAGGGTTTTTTAAATGAAAATGGTGCAATATATACGGCCCTTAGGGTGGCATTTATGAAATAGTCCTCCTGACCTGAAACAAAAGAAGAAAAATTCGGGTTATCGAAGATTGTGCCTGTGGTGGGTCTTGCATTCACATTAGAATCATATTTATATCCGAGACCCACGGTAAGCCTGAAAGGCCTTTCTGCATCGAGCTTTTCAGTGATGGCATTTTCATAATCCCTTGCATAACCGGCAAGGTCAGATTTTGGGTCAATGGTAATCAAAGCCTGAAAGCGTTTTCTCGACTCCTTGAGGTTCCCAAGTCTCATATAGGCATTTGCAATCTGAAAATCCGCAGCCTGGGCCAGTGTTTTGTCCAGTTCCTTTGCCTTTTCAAAGGCCACTATGGCCTCATTGTTTTTATTTTCCTTCATTAGATTTGTCCCTTTTAGAAACTGAACCCGTGCAGGATAAATCTGCTCTTTTTCAGCCACCTCAATCCACTTTTTTGCCTCTTCGAATTTGTCGGTCTGTATTAAGACATCTATGAGCTCCACAAGGGCCTCTTTGATTTTAGGTTCCATTGTCACGGCATCCCTCAAATGGGGTATGGCAGATGCAGGATCTTCCAGAATCTTATATGTGAGGCCTAAATAAAATGCAGCCATAGTTGATTTCGGGTCAGCCTTTCTCGCGTTTTCAAAATATTTTACCGCTTCTTCATAGTTTTCTTCATTGAATTCTTTTATGCCTTTGTCAAGTGCGGTCTCGGCAGAAACAATGGAAGAAGAAAAAACAAAGGCTATAAAAACAATGATGGAGAGCATAAAAGGTATATTTTTTTTCATTATTGCCCCCGATTCGTATTTTTTAATTAAAATTATTTACATGATATAATAAAATCCACTAAAGTCAAGTAAAAAAAACTGGTGAAGAACCATAAAAACTACCCTATATAATACTATCTTGAAAGACTTGAAATTACAAACTCTGACTATTGAACCTGGCTTTTAATTCCTATGAGGTCAAGCTAAAGTTTTTGATAATAAAATCAGCTATCTTTTCTATTTCATCCATGAGAAACACAGGGACATGGCAATCATAGGGCATGTCAGTTACAATGGCAGCAAGGTGATTATCATTAAGGCATATGGGGGTTGAATCCCTTTTGTTTCTATAGACCTCTATCTTTGGTATCTTTTCTTTTTTGTAACCCTCAATTATAATAAGATCGACGCCCTCTATATAACGTTCAATAATCTCATGGGGTTTTAGCTCTTTTTTGACGCTTGATATCATAGCCACCTTAACAGGCGATGATATAATCGTTGTCTTTGCCCCTGCCTGTTTAAACCTGTGGGTGTCCTTTCCTGGGACATCAACCTCAAAGTCGAGGTGGTGGTGTTTTATAACAGCCACCTCTATCCCCTTTTTTTTAAAGACAGGTATGAGACGCTCTATAAGGGTTGTCTTACCTGTCTTTGATAGTCCTACTATGGAGATTACAGGGGTGTCTCTCTTTTCCATCTAAATAACAAGCCCCATCTTGGAGAAATAGAAATAGAAAGCCACTATAACAAGGGCATGATTTATTGTGCCTTTTGCTATGAGGGATGGCACATCTGAGATGGGCACGAGCACTACCTCTATGTCCTCATCAGGGTCCAGATTTTTTTCTTTTATTTTTTTTACATCCTCCACAAGATAGGTGTGACAGAGGTTATTGAATATGGCAGGATTAGGGTTTGTTGCCCCGAGATATACTACATTATTGCCTACATAACCTGTCTCCTCTGATAGCTCCCTTAGCGCTGCCTCCATATGGTGTTCATCATCCACAAGCCCACCAGGTATCTCAAGGGTAATTTCCTTTGAGCCGTGACGGAACTGTTTGATCATAACCACCTTTTTGTCCTCTGTAAGGGGTATTACATTAACCCAGTCATTAGTCTCTATTATATAGAACTCACCTACCTGATTTGTCCTCGGTGATAGGGCCTTTAAGGTATTGACCTTGAACACCCTGTAATCCCTATCAGGTTTTAAATCTATTAGCTTCCATTCCTTTACCATAAATCTTACCTGCCTTTTAGAAGTTTTTCATAAAATCCCAGGATTTTTTTTGCCTGGATACTGTAGTCCCATTCTTTTATTGCCTTTTCCCTTGCCCTTGCCCCAAAGGCTGCCCGCATATTATCATCTTTGAGGACCTGTCTTAGCCTCTCTGCAAGGAGGGCCTCATTATGCTCAACCACAAAGCCATCCACACCATCTGTTACAAGCTCTGGTAACATCCCTGAATCTGAGACAATGGCAGGGACACCCATAGACATGACCTCCCTTAATGCCCGTGCTGTACCGTCACTCCCTGCTCTCATCATGACAAACACATCAAAGGTGGATATAACTGAAAAATATTCATCTATAATATATCCTGCCAGTATCACATCCTTTTCAATGCCCAGGTCTGCAAGGGGCTGTTTTATGCTCTTCTCTACCTGTGAACTCCTGCCCATAATCAGCAGCTTTACATTTTCCATGTGTGACCTTAAAATCTTAAAGGCCTTGAGTATCAGGTCATACCCCCTGTCAGGCTTTAGCCTCCCTATTACACCTATTACTTTTTCTTCAGTTGCTATACCCAGGTCCCCTTTCATATCCTTGATAGACCCATTATAGACCTTTATGCCTGGAGGTATGATACATGTCCTTTCCTCTGGGAGATTAAATGACCTTCTATCCTTTTCCATGATTTTCTTGCTGTATGTCACAAGCCCTTTGGTTTTTGTCATTGCCCAATTCATAAACATGTTGGCAGGCATGCCATCCCTTTTATGGTCTGTTCGTATTATAAGAGGCCTATTTTTTCCATTTTTTAGGGAAAAGAGGGCTGTAAAGTGGTCGTGGGATAGATTGGTATGGACAATGTCTATCTTGTTTTCTGCACAATATGATCTTATAGCCCTCTGGTCAAAAAGCCAGTCCTTAAAGGAGAAATACCTGTTGAGCCTGAAACCATCGTGGTGTTTTATACCCCTTGACTTGACCTCTTTCTCCACAGTCCTTTCAGGGAAGTCTATGGGTGTCTTCCTGTAGGCAATGGTTATATCAGCACCCTCTTTAGTCAATGCCTCGCATAGGGATACAACAGGCTCAGCAGGTCCTGTCCACTTCCAGTCGCTAAAGAGTTGCAGTATTTTCATCTATTTTATACCTGCATCCCATAGAATTCCCGTATGCAACGGGCCACATAAATCACCTCATCCTCTTTCATGGAAGGGAAGATAGGTAGTGAAATAATCTGCCTTGCTGCCTCCTCTGAATTGGGAAAGGCACCTTGTTTGTAACCTAATCTGCTATATACACCCTGGAGGTGGATAGGTGTGGGGTAGTGGATAAGGGTTGTAACACCTTTTTCTCTTAAGTATGCCATTAACTCATCCCTCTCCTTGACCCTTACTACATATAGGTGGTATACATGGTATGCCCACGGGGCCTCCATGGGCAATATGACAGGCGTATCCTCAAGCTCCCTCTTGTAAAGCCATGCTATATGCCTTCTTCTCTTGTTCCAGTAATCCAATTTTTCCAGTTTTATTTTAAGCATGGCTGCCTGTATCTCATCAAGCCTTGAGTTGAAACCCTCTATAGCATGGACATGCTTTGATGTCTGTCCATATGCCCTAAGCATCACTGCCTTTTCATATATCTCATGAGAATTGGTTGTTATAATCCCTCCATCACCATAGCAACCAAGATTTTTTGTGGGATAGAAACTAAAAGCCCCTACATCACCGAGACCCCCTACCCTTTTCTCCTTATACAGGGCACCATGTGCCTGACAGGCATCCTCCATAATAAGGACACCATGTTTTTTACAAATCTCTTGGATTTCATCCATCCTGCAAGGATGACCATAAAGATGGACAGGGATACATAGTTTTACACCTTTTTCTTTTTTTAAAACCTCATCAAGGACATGGGGATCCATATTGTATGTGTCAAGTTCTATATCGCAAAAAACAGGCTCTATCCCATGGATGGATAGACCCATGGCAGTGGAGATATATGTATTAGGCGTTGTCACTACCTTATCACCTGCCTTTAGGCCAAGGGATAACCCCCCTATCTTTAAGGCATCGGTGCCGCTATTTACCCCTACTGCATATTTTACACCTATATAGGCAGCAAAGGCCTCTTCAAATTCCCTCACATGCCTGCCAAGGATAAAATCACCACCTGATAGGACATCTCTCATGCATTCAATAAGTCTCTCTTTTATATCTTGATGGTCCCTATCAAGATTGAATATATTTACCACCATCACCAGTACTCCTTTTTGTATTTTCTATAATATTCAATTGTTCGGGCAATGCCCTCTTCAAGGGATACCTTTGGTGCCCAACCTGTTATCCTATTTATCTTTGTTATGTCTGTATAGTAGTCACCTGGTTCTACCTCTTTTCTCTCCTGGGTAAATTCAGTAAATTTTGCCCTCCCTGTCCCTGCAATCTCCACAATTTTATTGGCCAGTTCTATAAAGCTCACAGGTATACCTGTACCTACATTAAACACCTCTCCATAGGCAGCCTCTGTGGTGGCTACAGTGATAAGGCAGTCCACAAGGTCATCTACATAGAGAAAATCCCTGAGGATCCTGCCATCACCGAACACAGGTATCTCCTCATTGTCTATTGCCTTTCTTATAAACCAGTTAAATACCCCGTATTCATCGTGGGCCATCTGGTGTCTTGGCCCATAAGTATTTGTAATCCTGAGGCATGTACCCTTTATACCGAATATGTCGTCATATACAAGGACCATCTTTTCTGCTGTAAGGTTTGTTACAGCATAGATACCCTTGGGATTGGTAGGATGGTCTTCATCTACAGGTAGCTTCACGCTTGAGCCGTATTCACCCCTTGTCCCGGCAAAGATAACCCTTGCAGAGGTATTATGATGTCTTAAGGCCTCAAGGAGGACAAGGGTCCCCCTGCAGTTAATTTCTAAGTCCTGGATGGGGTTTCTCATGCTATCCACATGATTGACCTGTCCTGCCAGATGAAATACAAAATCCTTGCCCTTAACAAGGTGGTTCATGGATAGGCTGTTTCTTATATCTGAAAAATTTACCCTTACCTTATCTTCTATGTCTTTTATATTGAATAGATTGCCTCCCTGTCTTGGCAGCATATTATCCACAATAGTGACATGGGCATCCCTTTTAACAAGCTCTATACAGAGGTTGCTCCCTATAAAACCGAGACCCCCTGTTACAAGGACCTCTTTACCCTTGAAAATCCCCTTTTTTTTCATTTTTCTTCTCCAATTCCCATAATTTAGCATGTTTCATAAAGACATAATACATGGTGGATGCCATGATAATAAGGCCAGGGATACCGTCAAGAAAGCCGAGTTTAAACATATAATCCCTGAAAAATCTGTACACTGGCCTTAAAAGCATATTAAAAAGGTGGAATCGCCTGCCAGACTGAAAAAGGTCTTCTGCGTAAGCACCTGAGTATCTATCGATAGTCTTTATCTGGTGCGATGTATCCACATAGGGTGTGTGCATGTAATGGTTTTTTAATCTCCCTATCCTGCCCTTCACATGGACCTTTGCATGGATACCACCCTGCCAGCCTCCCCTATCTTTTCTGTATAATCTTATCTCATGGTCAGGATACCAGCCACCGAATCTTATCTCCCTTCCGAGATAGATATTTCTCCTCTTTACCATAAAACCATCATTGACAGTATTTGATTTTAAGATCCCTACAATCTCATCCTTTATCTTATCGGTAAGCCATTCATCGGCATCTATGAACATGACCCAGGTGTTACTGCACCTGTCATGGGCAAACTGGTATTTGTCCCGCAGATTTGTTGTATCATACTGGTATAGTTTATCTGTATATCGTGCTGCTATCTCTGCTGTACCATCTGTACTGTGGGAGTCTACAACTATAATCTCATCTGCCCAGCCTGCCACGCTTTTTAATGCCCTCTCTATGGTAGCTCCATTGTTAAAGGTTATTATATATATGGAGATGGGTAGTCTCATATCCAGTATCAATTAAAACTATATATTAAGCAACATATCCAGATATTTTTCAACATACTTTTCCCTGTGATGTGGTAAAAAAAGGTGCGTGATTGGATGTAAAAAAAGGTGGTTGCCTCTGGATTATGGGTCTTATAAGGGGGTTAGCCTTAAACTCTCGCTCAATAAAATGCCTTATCTGAGGCCTGCCCCAGCCTTTTGGGTGGATGAAATCACCGTAAAGGGACAGGTCACCTCTGTAGAACTCCTTTATATTCAAACCTCTGGCATCAGGGCTGTCTAAAGGCAGGTTAAATATGGCTGTATTGATAAAATCTATATTGTTGTGGTTTCGGGCAATAAAATCAAGGGTTTTTCTTGCAGACTCCATTGATTCAGAAGGTGTCCCAAAGAGTATATACACGTAAGTAGCAATCCCTATTTTTTTGAGGTTTTCAAGGGTCTTTGTCACATGATCTATCAAAATCCCCTTGTTCATGGCATCAAGTACTGACTGGTCTGCTGATTCAACACCGAGTTTTAGCATTGTACAACCGGATTTTTTTAATCCCTTACAGAAGTCCATATCTGTTAGGTTTTTGTGGATCCTTGCAAAACCATACCATGGAACAGGCAGGGGGTTTTCTATAAGGGCCTCCATCATGGCAGGGCTTAGGGCATTGTCTGTAAAGTGGATGAGACATGGCTGTATATCTTCTATAATGGCATTTAGTTCGTGGATTGCATCATAAGGCCTTATCTGTAAGTATCTGTTCCCTTCTGCCCTCTCAGGGCAGAAGTTGCACCTGCCCCAGTAACAGCCATAAGATGTGTTATAAGGGATTATAAACCCTGGTGAGAGGTAGAGGTCCTTATTAAAGATATTATATCGGGGGGTAAAGCATGTTTTTTCCATAATCTCTACACCTAAAATGTTAAGTAAAGGGATTTCCCCTGGGCCAGTTATTATATAATCCACCAGCCCATTAAATATATCGGCCCTGTGCCTTTTCTTCATCCATGATGTAATAAGGCCACCACCTATGACAATCTTAACATGGGGATAATGTTGCCTTAAGAAGCCTATCATGGAAAATGCACAGAGGGCCTGGCTTAAATAGTTTATGGATATACCTATGGTTTTATATCCTTTTTTCTCAAGGATATTTTTAAGTCTCTGGGAAAAGTAACCATAAAAAGGGTTTTTTTCAAAGTTGGAGGCAGCATGGATGAGGTCTTGGCTCCTCACAGGTGATAGGGCATTGTCTTCATAGTCAGAAAGGGTAATCTTTATGCCTTGGCTGGCATGGGACACTACAAGGAGCCTGTTTATCTCATAGATTGACTTTTTATATCGGGACATGTTTTTGAATAGATGCCCATTTTTAATAGAGGCCATGTTTGAATCTAAATTTTTTACAGCCCTTTTGGCCCACCTATCAGAGCCAGGGGGTGTACCTTTTATGAGCCACTGAATCCCCTCTATGTTTGCATCTACAACATCAAACTCTATGCTGTTTGCTGATAATGCACCGGCAAGCCTTGCAATACCAGCAGGTGGTTCACATGGTTTTGAAGCAGGTGGGTAGACAAGAAGCACAGTTATAAGTTTTATATAAAGAGATTATCCCTCATTTGTGGTGATCTTCAGCCTCATATTAGGATAGAGTTTGCTTGTTTTTAATTTATTTGCAGATTTTATCCTGTCTGCATCAATGCCGTATCTGTTTGATATGGCAGACAGGGTCTCTCCTTTTTTTACTATATGGTATTTGTATTTTACAGCCCTTGTCTTTTTAACCTCATTGTGTTTTACCAGTTTGAGCTTCATGTCAGCATAGACCGTCTCGCTCTTCATATTGTTAACCTTCATGAGTTCTTTTTTGTCTATGCCGTATCTGTTTGATATGGCAGACAGGGTCTCGCCTTTTTTTACTATGTGATAGGTCTTCTTGGGTTTTTTTGTATCAGACCTCACATGTTTTTTTGCCTTAATGTCATAGGGTTCTCCATTTATCCTGGCCATCATGGCCTTTTTATTGGCAGGGGCAGTATAACGGGGTATGTTTAAGACCATACCCTTTTTAATCCTCAACTCACCGTCCATGGAATTGACAAGGGCCATGTCTTCATATCTCACATTGTATCTCTTCATTATCTTGGCAAGGGTATCACCTTTTTTTACCCTGTATGTGGTAACATCCTTTATGATCCTCTCGTTTTTTAAGGCAACAGCAAGACTTTTATTAAATGAGGGTATATCGATTGTGTCAGGGAGCTTTATCTTATAGTGGTCTTCATAGGGTGGGGTAATACCCCTTAATATCTCAGGGTTATAAGACCTGATACTACCTGCATCTATGGACGCTGCCTTTGCAATGGCAGATATGGGTGTTGATGGAGGGACAATAACTTGTTGGAATTTTATGGGTTTTTCATATGTGATGTTACCGAAGCCATATTTCTCCGGGTATTTTGCTATGATTGCCGCTGCTATAAGCTTTGGTATATATTCCCTTGTCTCCTGTGGCAGGGTATTATATTTTACGAGCTCCCAGAAATCATTGGTATTGTGCTTGTTTATTGCCCTTCCTATCCTGCCTTCCCCGGCATTATAACCTGCTGCTGCGAGATACCAACAGCCAAATTGATTGAAGAGGTCCCTTAAATATTTTGCTGCAGCCACTGTTGATTTTTCAGGGTCCCTACGTTCATCTATCCAGAAATTTACCTTTAAACCGTATCTTCCACCTGTTGCATAAATAAACTGCCATGGGCCACTTGCCTTTTTTGGTGAGTAGGCCTTTGAATTAAAACCACTCTCTATCATGGCAAGATACACAAGGTCTTCAGGCATGTTGTTTTCCTTTAGTATCTCCTTGATGATAGGGACATAGTATCTTGCACGCCTTAACCAGTTAGTAAAGACCTTTCTCTTCTCTGTGGTAAAATAGTGGATATAATACTCTACTGCATCGTTGAAGACTATGGGGATATCAAAGTCTTTTAGGTCATCATGGGTAAGAAGAGATGATACATCATCTTCTTCATCAGGCTCTACCTTAGTGTTTTTTAGTGTCTCTATCTCTTTTTTAAAAGGACTCGTGGGTTTATCTGTTATTATAATGGGTGTTCTTATCTCTGGTGGCTTTGCTGCCATGGACTCCTGAGGTGTCTCTACAATTGCCCTGCTTCCCTGGGAAGAATCTTTTATCATCTTAGGGCTTGAAGAACAGGATACGAGAAAGATAATGGTCACAGATATGGCGATATATAACTTCATATCTAACAATTCTACAAAACTTTAAGAGATATTAAAAGCTAAAAAAATCCATGTCAATAAAAAATTAAAAATTTTATCTACTTAAGCACCTTTCCCATAAGATTCCTATATCCCATGGCAAAGCTATAGGCATCCATCCTCTTTTTGTTCTCCATCTGTAGTTCTTTTATTATAAGGGTTCCATCAGCGGTGGATACATAGACCCCCTTTTTATTTATATCAAATATTGTGCCTGGCAATGCACTGCTTGTATATGACTCTGTCTCTCCTGTATATATCTTTATCAGCCTGTCATCTATGAATGTATATGCTACAGGCCATAAAAAAAACGCCCTTATCCTGTTATTTATCTCTCTTGCCCCTGCCTGCCAGTTTATCCTCCCCATCTCCTTTGTAATCAATGGTGTAAAGGTGGCAAGCCTGTGGTCCTGTTCCCTCCCTGTTATCTTTCCTTCTGTCTCTATTCGGTTGATAATATCTAAGATAATCTCCCCTGACCTCATAGATAGCCTATCTGAGAGTGTTGCTGCATTGTCTTTTTCATCTATATCAATAGACTCCTGGTATACAATATCCCCTGCATCCATCTGCTCATTCATCTTTATTACGGTTATTCCTGTTTGGGTATCACCGTTTAAGAGCGCCCACTGGATTGGTGAAGGCCCTCTGTACGCAGGAAGAAGTGATGGGTGTACATTAATAGACCCTATGGAAGGGATATCTAATATCTTTTTTGGGATAATAAGGCCAAATGATACCACTACAA
>JAOAHW010000083.1 GCA_026415015.1 Syntrophorhabdaceae bacterium | reverse complement strand
AGATGTGTATAAGAGACAGAACTATAATGGCAACAAAAAGAGGGCCTAACTCCCTCACTACTGTCCATACGAGTATCCTGCCTATTAGCACAGGATTGAAACCTACAATATTTGAGACCTGGGTAATTATAACAATACCGATGAGTATACCCATTAAGGCTACTTTATTCATTGCCTCGATGCCAGTAAAATAAACCTGTTTATATAGAACTGAACGGACAGGGTAAACTTTGAGATAGGGAAGACTCTTGAGTGCGTCAAATAGTAATCTATATGAACCCCTTACATGTTCAATCGATATGAGGATGTTTTTTCCAATCTTATATGGGGCATCCAATTATTCGATTCCTGTAATCAGCCTGTTGTCTACCATTCAATACCCTGGGAACGGAGATATTCCTGTGCATTTGTATTGCCAAGCCTTGCAGATGCCTTGTAATCCCTGATAGCCTCCTCTTTTCTGCCTATATTATAAAGTGCGTTCCCCCTATAGTATAGTATATACTCATCTTTGGGGTTTGCCTTGAGAGCTATAGTATAGTCTTTTATGGCGTTTTCATAGTCATTTAAATTGTCGTATGCTATTGCCCTGTTAATATAAGAATATACATCATTGGGATTCAACTTAATGGACATGGAAAATGCCTCCACAGCACCTTCATGATCACCTGCTAAACCAGAGGCGTAACCTTTCTCAAACCAGTCTATAGCGCTTAGATTTTTTATGGCATCGTCTAATTTTTTCATTTTTATAGCTTCAGGAACAACATCCCTGATAATTTTATCAACCTTTTCATCCACAGGGCCTTTTAATGATAGTTTCTTTTCTGCCCTCTCTTTTTCAAGTTCTTGTTTAAGCCTTTCAATCTCTTTCATGGCATTATCAGCCTTTTTTCTCGTCTCTTCCAATTCTTTTGTCTTGACATGGTCTTTACGGAGATTATCCACTGATTTTGCCACCTCATCAGGATTAGCTGCTATCTTTGCCTTTAAGGCATAAGTTGTACCATCCCATTTTTCATCTATTATCTCTGTCTTTACTATACCTGCTGTAAGGGTGGTTATCTGGTCTTTTGTGAGGTCAAAGTTTTTTATCTCTGTCTTGCTCTCAAGGTATGTCCCCAATTCTTCAAGGAGGAGTCTTTTAACCTGTTCAAGGGCAATGGTTCTACTTGAGACCTTGCTGTCTACCTCGCTTGCCTGATATATGTATTCTCTCTGAAAGGTCACAAGCTCAGCATGGACATAATTATCTGTTATAATTATGGATATAAGAATAGCAAGGAGAGAAATTTTAATGTAAAGAAGGGCATGTTTTATTGCACCTATTCTTTTCTTTTTTTTCATAATTCAACCCCTCCTAAATTTTATTTCAATGGTTCAAAGTAAATCAAGGGTCATTTTTTATATTATCTCCTATCTTTTTCCAGAGTTCTTTATCTGCTATCAACCTGTCTATAACAGTGGATATCACTGCATTTAGATTCCTCTGCGCCTTTTCCTCTGAGAAGGTTATATCTGTTATTGTATTAGCACTCTCATAGGTTGGTATGTAGAAAATCTCTGATTTCTTTACATCACCAACCATTATTCTTACATTTACCTTTGCCTCATAGCTCTTTGTTGCTATTCCATCTTTAACAACAAGCTCAAGCTCATTAATATTTCCACCTATTATTATCCTGCCCCATTCCTTTTTTATAGAACCCTCTTTATTATCCCAACTTGGAATATCACCGGCAACTGTTAAACCTGATCTAAAGAGGGCATCTTTAAAAGCACTGGCAAAGGCGTAAGAAGGCTTTTTTTCAAGAGAGATTATCGGTGTTTCCTTTGACTTTGATTCTATTACCTTACCAACCACACTTTTGTTTTCCATATTCCTCAAGTCGTTAAATTCAGCAACAGTAAAAACAACCTTGCTTAGATTTATCTCAGGTTTTGTCGCCTGTTTTGTTGGTTCATAATTTAGATTTACATTATACACAGATACAGTGGAACATGCTGAAAATAAGAAAGAAAATAAACATAGGGTAATCAGAAAAAATAAGCTATCACAGGGACATTTCTTTAAAACCATAAAGTATTACCTCCAGCTATCAAACAAATTTCAGTTCGAAGATATTACAACCTTAGCATCTCCAAGATAATTATTACCGTGCATCGTGGTCTCTCTTATAAGCCTTGCACCTTCCTGACTTATAACAATAACATAATCCTTAGTAACATCTGACACAGGGACAATTAAAGGATTATTACCTATATAATCTATCTTTTTTGCCTTTTCAAGGCTATCGGCATATCTAACTACACCATAAGTCCTTATAATTTTAGGATTTACTGTCTTGACTGAGTAAACTGTAAACTGCTTGTTACCCTCACCTGTTGTTATTACCACAGGCAAAAGCTGTTTTTCAAAGAACCTTCCTTCGAGGTCGAAGATGACTCCAGTTACAGGCCTTGAGGAATCATACATAATTCCTTTGGGTTTCGCTACCCCCACATCTGTCTTTGGCATACCACCTGGTGTTTCAGAAATAATGATGAATCTATCTGGAGGGGCAACATTTGGTTCATTTTTATGGTTTATATCAAGGGCGCTTATCAAGGATTTTCCTGTATTACAGCCACCTACATTATTACTCATACATATCTTCATCTCTACTGTAGCTATAGGGACATCATTTTCCCATCTGAGGTCTCTTTTTACCACCTGTGCACCCCTTATTGTACCCTCTATCCTGCTATTTATTACATCTTCCTTTAGAATCATATTTACAACTTTGGTGTTTGAATCAATCCTCACATCTTTCACTGCCTCAAGGAGGGATCTCTGGGCCATAACCTCAGCCACTCTCATGGCAGCCATCTGGTCTTTTACCCTGTTTCCGCTTGGTGTTGCTGTCCCTGTCCCTATAGCACTTATATATCCCTCATCCCAGTTTATAGTGCCTGGTTTTATCTCCTGAGAGAAAGCATTAGGTGACACGAAAAAGAACACAACACTTATAAACACAAACATCATTGATAATTTATATCTCATATGAGTAGACCTCCTCATCTCCCAAAGAAATTATTTCTTCTGATATGTCCCTGATACATAAGCACCTGGGTCACAGGGTACGCAGCCAGCCGTATCTTTCAATTCAAACTTCTGGGCATCAATATTAGTCACAGAAAGGATGCAGTTATAACCAAACTCAAAACCATTTGATTTAAAGGTGCCTATACCATTCATCATACATCTACTGCCCTGTTTGTTTGCGCCACCGCCTTCAATAAAATACCTCCCATCAGGCATAGATTTTATAACTATATTTACCTCCATCTTTCCATCATTCATTGTATAACTACCATCTGAGAGACTTGTCTGGGCAAAAACCTGGCTACTTAATAAGGCTACAAAAACCATAAATAATATAACAATTTTTTTCATTGGTAGTTACCTCCATATAAGATATGCCCCCTGACAAACAGGGGGCTTTTTATCTATCTTTTAACCAAGACAGTTAGATCATTCAATACTGGTGAGACCTCGCCAGATAGTATCTGTAAGGTGGTCTCTACCTGAAGGTACCTTCCATCAGGGGTTATTTTTAGTTCTCCACCTTTTGCAACATCCTCCCATGCAGACCAGGTGTTTTTATCTTTTGAACTCCTCACCCTTACTTTGATGGATGTGCCTTGTGGTTCTGTACCATTCCATGTCACACCTTGCCATTTAGTTCCATCTGATCTGGCATCAAACACAACCGTCCATGTGCCTATCCTTGTGGTCATGGAACGGGCTATGATACCTGTCATATCGCTGTAGCTGTAGTGATTTCCCCTTATCTGTTTATCCAGATCAACCTTATTAGTTGCTGGGTCTATCCTGGTAATCTTATCATAGTAGTTGACTGCCCATACCTTCCCTTCTGCATCTACGGCAACTCCAGTTGGCTCACCACCTACTGAGATAGTAGCCTTCACCACCCCATCATTTGATAGCCTTGTCACACTACCATATTGATAGTTTGTAACCCATAGGTCTCCATCATTTGTTACAGCAATAGACCTCGGGTTTTTGCCTATATCTTTTGTCCATTCAATCTGTCCTGTAGCTGTATTGATACGGGTCAGCCTACCCCAGTTAAGACCAGCAGCAAACAGGTGATTTGATTTATCAAGCCCCAGACCATATACAAGATGAGGTGTATTTATCTTTGTAAATGCACCTGTCTTTGGATCAAGCCTTAAGACATTATTTCCACTTGCGCCTGATGACCAGAGGATCCCGAATGAATCTACCACAAGTCCATAGGATGTATGGCCTGATGATGATACATCTATTGTCTTTAATATAGTCCCAGTTTTCCCATCTATATAGTAAAATTTATAGGCATTGAATGTAGATGCCCATACATTGTTGCTTGCATCTATCGCCACACCTCTTGGATAGGGCTGATTTGAGTAACTGCCTGGGTTCTTTCCTGGGACATATGTTGCCTCTTTGCCAGGGATAACCACTACTTCGAGGAGCACACACTCATCCTGTCCCCAATCAAGGACATTATTGCCACCTGTGGATGTATCGATCTTTCCATTTCCGTTTCTGTCAACACACTGTCCATTTTCATTTAATCCAACCTTAACTACAGTTCCTCCCTGCCTGTTACCAACCCAGCAGTTACCCTGAAGGTCAACAGTTGTCCGAGATGGGTCACCATAGACATTAGGAGGAGAGACCCTGTATCGTCCAAGCTCATCTCCTGTCCTTGTATCTATCTTTGAGATAGTCCCTTCATTGGAATTGGGTATCCATATAAAGGGCAATGTGGTAGAGGTTTTGCTTAACTGGAGCTGGTCACGAACAGTTGTATGCTCAAGTCCAACAAGGCTTCCCTCATCAAAGTCTTTGTCCGTTGAATATATTCTGCTGTAAGCCCCTGAAATAGTTGCCTCCTGACCAGGTATAATATTTACTGTCAATGTAGACTGCTTTAGCCAGCCTTGTACATCACTAAATTCTACATTATGATTGCCTGGTGAGATATTAGATAGTTTTGCACCGCTTGCCTGCCATTCACCATTATCTACCCTCCATTTGGCCCCTGCATCAATGACTGCCTGAGGGGTTATGGTGACTACAAGTGAACCAGGCTGTTGAGTATATACACCATTTACTGTTGCAACCTGACCGGGCAGAACATTAATTGTAGATCCCTGTGGTTTTACCCAATTCGGGACATCTTTGAAATCTATAATATGACTGCCGATTGCAATATTAACAGATCCAGGTTTTTGCCACTCGCCATTATCTACCCTCCATAAACCACCTGCATTTATAGCATCCTGGGGTGTTATTACTATGGCAAGGGTCCCGAATTGCTGGGCATACACACCTGTCGTGCTTGCTGTCTTTCCGCTTTCTATGGTTATATTCTGGTTTGAAGGTTTACCCCATCCAGGCACCTCTGAAAAATCTATTACGTGTTGTCCCACGCCGAGATTTGAAACAGTTGCACCGCTTGCCTGCCATTCACCATTATCTACCCTCCATTTGGCCCCTGCATCAATGACTGCCTGAGGTGTAATTGTCACCTGTATAGAGCCAGATTGTCTCTTATATTCTCCTGTTGTCGAGGCGGTCTTTGAATCCTCTATTACAACGGCAACATTGCCTGGCTTACCCCAGCCAGAGACATCCTTGAATTCCACGGTCTGCTGACCAACTGGAATGCCTGGTAAGGTGGCACCACTTGGTTGCCAGGCGCTTGTGCCTACCTTCCACTGGGCACCAGCATTTATTGCCTCCTGTGGAATTATTGTAACAATTAAAGAGCCTTGCTGTCTTGTATATATACCGCTTGCCGATGATGTCTTGGCGTGCTCGATATTTACATTGATATTTGCAGGCTTACCCCAACCTGGGATGTCCTTAAATTCAACAGTCTGTTGACCTGCTGGAACCCCAGGCATGGTGGATCCGCTTGACTGCCAGGCGCTTGTGCCTACCTTCCACTGGGCACCAGCATCAACAGCCTCTTTTGGTAAGATAGTAACCTGGATAGAACCAGCCTTGCCAGATATCTGAAAATTGGCGCCCTTTTCTGGTGATGAGTTACCGGCTGTATCAAATGCCTGGGCAACAACCCTGTAATTACCCGGAGGTAATGTAAATGTTTTTGTTGTTCCTTGCCAGTTCTTTCCAAGGTTTGTCAAGGTTTCTTCACCGACCTGGGCACCTGTTGCCTCAAGGACCTTAAATTTAATCTCTCTTAAACCTTTATCATCCTGGGCCTTTGAGGTGAAACTAACTGTATCAGGGCCAAGACGATTTACTGTTATATCATGGAGAAATGGAGGTGTATCATGCCTGTCCATTACTGCAAGGAGCTTATCTACAATATCACCTGACTGGGCTGGCTGAGGCATGCCTATAGGCTGTTGAGGC
>JAOAHW010000191.1 GCA_026415015.1 Syntrophorhabdaceae bacterium | reverse complement strand
TTATTTTGTGCGGCAGGGGAAATAATGGAGGCGATGGTTTCGTAATAGGGAGATATGCCTTAAGGGATGGATATAGGACTAAGGTATTCCTCCTGTGTAGAAAGGACGTCCTAAAAGGTGATGCAGCCCTCAATATGAGGCTCTTTGAGTCCATTGGAGGGGAGATTATAGAGGTGGATGAATACAGTGATACTGTGAAGATAGGGATAATGCACGCTGATATAATTGTTGATGCCATTTTCGGGACAGGTCTGTCAAAGACTGTAGAAGGCAAAGAGAGGCTTGTAATAGAGGATATAAATAACTCAGGGAAGAAGAAAATAGCCGTAGACATACCATCAGGTTTAGATGGCACAAAGGGTACACCCCTTGGTGTTGCAGTGAAAGCAGACCATACCTATACCTTTGCCTATCCCAAGATTGGGCATGTTATATATCCAGGTGCATACTACACTGGGAGGCTTACTGTAATAGACATATCTATACCTGATTTTATTGAGAAAGAGATAGGCATAGACGGTTATGTGGTAGATGGAGACATGATAAGGGGGTTTTTAAAGAAACGACTGCCCTGGTCCCACAAGGGTAGCTTTGGTCATGTGGCAGTGATTGCAGGCTCTCCTGGCAAGACAGGTGCCGCATATATGACATCCCAGTCTGCACTCAAGATAGGAGCAGGCCTTGTTACTCTCCTTATACCTGCGAGCCTAAACAGCATAATGGAGAATAAGCTTACAGAGGTTATGACATACCCTGTGGAGGATTATGGCACAGGCTTTTTTTCAGATGCATCCTATAGCCAGGTTAAGGAGTTCATTGAAGATAAGGATGTTGTGGTCATAGGGCCTGGTCTATCACAGAATCCTGAGACTTTAAGTATTGTGAGAAAGCTATATGGAGATATCGATAAACCCTTTGTTGTGGATGCCGATGGCATAAATGCCTTTAAAGGGTATGTAGATGTTATAAGAAACTCGAAGAGGAAGGCTGTTTTTACACCTCACCCAGGTGAGCTCGCCAGGCTCATGGATATAACACCAAAGGATATAAACGATGACAGGATAGGAAAGGCCAGGGAGTTTGTGGAGGCAACAGGTATAAACCTTGTATTAAAGGGTGCCAGGACTTTGATTTTTACAAGCCAGGGTGATTTATACATAAACCCCACAGGGAATCAGGCCCTTGCCAAAGGGGGTAGTGGCGATGTCCTGACAGGATTCATAGGTGGTCTTATTGCCCAGGGGTATAGTCTCAGAGAGGCATCTATCCTGGGGACATATCTCCATGGTTATATAGGGGATAGCTGGATTGAGGAACACACTGACATGGACCTCCTTGCCTGTGACCTTATCAATGGCTTAGGGGTTGCTATAAGGGATATCAGGGATGGAAAAGATAGAGTTTATATCGAAAGGTCCCTCTGAAACCTGGGATATAGGGGAGTATATAGGCAGGAATGCAAAAAAAGGCGACCTATACATCCTAAGAGGTGAGCTTGGTGCAGGAAAGACACAGCTTGTAAAAGGTATTGCAAGGGGTATAGGGGTTGTTGAATGGGAGTATGTTGTAAGCCCATCATTTACTTTGATGAATATATATGAGGGTGATAGATTTGACCTCTGTCATGTTGACCTCTACAGGATAGAAGAGGCTGAGGCAGAGGAACTTCAGATAGAGGAGTTTCTGGAGAGGGGTATTGTAGTAGTAGAGTGGTCAGAGAAAAAGACATGGCAGGGAGATGCCATAACAGTAGATATAGATGTCATAGGAGAAGATGAAAGGAGGATAACAGTAACAAGGCCATGATATTGTATTTTGGTTTATTGTTTTTAAGGGACAGGCCAAGAGAGGATAAAAGACAAATAAAATGCGGAGGTATAAGATGTTAATAGTTCAGAAATACGGAGGGACTTCCGTAGCAAATACAGAGAGGATATCCAATGTAGCAAAGAGGGTTGCATCTTACAGGGATAAGGGCAATGATGTCATTGTTGTAGTATCTGCCATGGCTGGTGAGACAGACAGATTATTGAATCTTGCCTATTCCATCAACAAATTACCTGATGAGCGGGAAGTGGATGTGCTTATATCAACTGGTGAGCAGGTAACATCAGCCCTCCTTGCCATAACACTCAAGACTATGGGTTATGATGCCATATCCCTTCTTGGATTTCAGGTCAAGATCATAACAGATTCAAGCTATACAAAGGCAAGGATATCAAGGATAGAGAGCGAAAATATCTTTGCTGAACTAAAAAAGGGTAAGGTGGTAGTGGTGCCAGGATTCCAGGGAATAGATGAGCAGGGCAACATTACAACCCTTGGAAGGGGCGGTTCTGATACATCTGCAGTGGCACTTGCAGCAGCATTAAAGGCTGATATGTGCGAGATCTATACAGATGTGGATGGTGTATATACCACTGACCCGAACATCTGCGAAAAGGCAAGAAAGATAGAAAGGATATCCTATGAAGAGATGCTCGAGATGGCCAGTCTTGGTGCAAAGGTGCTCCAGATAAGGTCTGTAGAGTTTGCCATGAGGTATAATGTCCCTATTCATGTTAAATCATCCTTCACCTATGGTGATGGAACAATAGTTTGCAAGGAGGATTCCAGTATGGAACAGATGAAGATTACAGGTATTACATATAATAAAAATGAGGCAAAGATCACCATAAACAGGGTTCCTGATAGACCTGGCACAGCCTCACAGGTATTTTCAGCCCTTTCAGATGAGAATATAGTAGTGGACATAATAGTCCAGAATGTGAGCAAAGATAATTACACAGATATAACCTTTACAGTGGCAAAGGCAGATGCACGAAAGGCCTATAGTATAATGGAAGAGGTGGCAAAAAAATTAGGGGCAGAGAAGGTCATTTTAGATGAAAATATTGCAAAGGTGTCTATAGTTGGTCTTGGTATGAGGTCCCATGCTGGGGTTGCATCGAAGATGTTTTCAATCCTTGCAAAGGAGGGGATAAACATAGAGGCCATTACTACCTCTGAGATAAAGATATCCTGTGTCATAGAGGCAAAATATGGAGAACTTGCAGTCCGTGCCCTCCATAGTGGTTTTGGCCTTGATGCAGAAGAGGTAAGGGAGGAGAAGTGAGGGTAGAATTTTATGATACTACCTTAAGGGATGGTGCCCAATCAGAGGATATATCCTTTTCTTTAAACGATAAGTTAAGGATAACAGAGAAACTCGATGAATTTGGCATGCATTATGTAGAAGGTGGCTGGCCTGGTTCAAACCCGAAGGACCTCCAATACTTCAAGGAGGTGAAGAGTCTCAATCTGAAAAATACAAAGATTACTGCCTTCAGCAGCACAGTAAAGGCCCATTCAAGGCCAGAGGATGACGAGATAATAAAGGCAGTCCTTGAGGCAGAGACTGAATACGTAACCATAGTGGGTAAAACCTGGGACCTCCATGTGAAAGATGCCCTGAGGGTGAAGTTGGATACGAACCTGAAGATGATAGACAGGACTATCAGTTATCTCAAGAGTCTGGGTAAGACCGTATTCTTTGATGCAGAGCACTTTTTTGACGGATATAAGAAAAACAGGGCTTATGCCATGGACGTATTGAGGGCTGCCTATAATTCAGGGGCAGACCTCATCGTGCTATGCGATACCAATGGCGGTAGTATGCCTTTTGAGGTATTTGAGATAGTAAAGGAAGTAGTGAAGTCCTTAGATATAAAGTTCGGTATACACACCCACAATGATACAGAAAATGCCGTTGCCAACTCCCTCATGGCTATAAAAGGAGGGTGCTGTCATGTCCAGGGGACGATAAATGGTTATGGCGAGAGGTGTGGTAATGCAAACCTCTGTTCTATAATACCCAATGTGATACTCAAGATGGGACATGATGGGATAGAAAAGAATAGGCTTTTTCAGTTAAGGGAGCTTAGTCTTTTTGTAGATGAGATGGCAAACCTCATCCCTGATAAACACAGGCCCTATGTGGGAGAGAGTGCATTTGCCCACAAAGGGGGGATACATGTGAGTGCAATAAGGAAAAACCCCGAGACCTATGAGCATATTGACCCTGCCATTGTTGGTAACAGCCAGAGGGTCCTTGTATCTGACCTGTCAGGTGAGAGCAGTATCCTTTATAAGGCAAAGGAGTTCAACATTGATTTAGAAAAGGAAAAAAAGGCGGCAAGGGATATTATTAAAAAGATTAAAGAACTCGAGATGTTCGGATACCAGTTTGAGGGTGCGGACGGTTCCCTTGAACTCCTCATAAAAAAGACATTGGGTCTCCACAGGAGGTATTTTGAGCTTATAGGTTTTAAGGTTATAGTGGAAAAAAACGAGAAAAATCCGCCTGTTTCTGAGGCAACAATAATGGTTAAGGTCGATGACAGGATAGAGCATACTGCTGCATCAGGGACAGGGCCTGTGAATGCCCTTGATAATGCGTTGAGGAAGGCCCTTGAAAAATTTTATCCCCCCTTAAAGACCATGGACCTTGTAGATTATAAGGTAAGGGTGTTATCTACAAAGGATGGGACAAGGGCAGTAACAAGAGTCCTTATAGAGAATAGTGATGGTCAGCGTAACTGGGGGACAGTGGGTGTTTCAGAGAACATAATAGAGGCAAGCTGGCAGGCCCTTGTGGATGGTATAGATTATAAACTTCTCATAGAGGAAGAGAAGGAGGCTTAGAAAAAAAGTGGATAGACTGCTTAATATAAGGAACGCCACAAAAGAGCTTAATATACTCCGTTCCCTTGATGGCTATAAAAGACCCTTTGAAGTAGTGGGGACATACAGGCTCATTGATGACGGGATAAGACCTGAGGCAACAGTAAAGATAAGGACAGAAGACAGCGAGACCCATGAGGCATCTACAGGCGTAGGGCCTGTAGATGCCCTGGCCAATGTATTGAAGAAATCCCTTGCCTCCATATTCCCCATGATAGAGAGGATCAAGCTCGTTGATTTCTCAGCAAAGGTCAATGATGCAAAATCAGGGACATCGGCAAGGGTAGATGTATCTATTATCTTTAGCGATGGCAAAAACCTATGGAGTGTCCAGGAGACCGCAGAGAACATAAATATGGCATCTTTTCTTGCCCTTGTTGATGGCTTTGAGTTTGCCATATCCATACTTCAGGAAAGGTGAATATCCTCATAGGGTTTTATCTCTGCAGATTCCACATCAAAAAAACCCTTTTACCTCACCCTCTATTGACAGGATATAACCTTTACCTTTGGGGATAACACAAGGGTCTTCTGATAGGACAATCTCCCTTTGCTCATGAGTCTTCTCTGCAAAAACAACCCCTCGAAGTGCCAGGGGTGAGAGACCATCCACAGGTTCATCAGATTCATATCTTAAGCCACAGTCAATCCCTAAAGAGATGACCTGTCTTCTTACCTCGTTTTTTTCTGTATCTGAGTATAGGATGCCTTTTTGGCCTTCTAAACACAGAGAGTGGCCATGGGGGCCACTTTTATAGAGGATTATAAAGGATTTGTTGTTTTCTGTTACTATGTATCTGTGTATCTTTTCAAAGGGGTTATCTTTTTCTCTTTCCTGCTGTGTTGTTAACCTTTTTATCTTTATCTCCATTTTGGTCTATCATTCTTTTTCATACCCAGTTATCATTGCCTTTATATGGGTATAAAATCTCTTGCCGAGGGTGGCCATGTAGAGATGGACAAGGAGATAGAATACAAATATATAGGCTACTGCCACATGGATGGCATCGAGGACCCGTATCCCTCCTATGGCCTCTATCCACGAGAAAAACATGAGTATATCACTGAACATAATGCCTGTAATAGCAATAATAGGCGTAAAAATAAACATTACAGATGAATAGGCAAGCTTCTGGAGGGGATTAAACTTATTGTTAGGGGATGGGGTAAAGGGGTTTTTTCTGCCTTTAAAGATGTTGAAAGAATAATATATAAACTGGCTTGGCATAGCCTTTATATCTTTTATTCTGATGAGATAGTGTTTTTTTATCCCCCCTGTTACAAGATAATAGATAAGCCAGAAGATAAAGGACAGACACATGGCATAGCCAAAATACTTATGGATAAGGACAACAGCCCTGTAGTCAGATAGTATCTGTAAAGAGGGTACCCTCAACTGGAGCCCTGTGATTATAAGGACAAATATTATAAAGGCATTCAACCAATGCCAGATCCTAATCGGTAAAGGGTGTAGATAGATTTTACTCATTTTTTCACCACAATCCTCAGTATAATATGGATAGCAATGCCTGCCAGTATAATAAGCGCTATGGTTATGCCTATAAAATCAATGAGTTTAAAACCGAGTTCATCTATGAGACGGGGTTTGTCTTTCCAGTTTGCCTTTATTATAGCACTTATCTCTCTGGGTCTTATCTTACCCTCTCCCAGAAGGCACATGTCAATAAAAATAGATGTGGGAAAGGCAGAGAGGACTGTTTTTTTAATAGGCATATAGACCACATTTGTCTTCTCAGGGACCGATATGAGCATGGATTCATAAAAAGGCGCATCCTCTGAATGACATTCATTGCATACCTTGTTCTTGAGGTTCTTTTGAGAATAGTTATGATATGGATTTGTTACAATTATAGAGCTTTTTATAAAAAGTTCCCTGTTGAGCCTCTTTTTAGCTTCATTAAAAAAATCTATGAGCTCGTCATATAAGACCATACCATCTCTGTTTGTGTCTATCATATCAGCCATCTTCACATCTTTCCCGAATACCCTTTCAAGGTCGTGGTATTGAAGGGGTCTTGTTCTATCGTCATCTCTAACCACAAAGCTGAAGAGCATGCTTTTTTTAGACCCGGGGCTATGGCAGGAGGTGCATTCAAGGTATCGGAAATGGAGGATTGTGTTTGGCAGCCATTTGTGCTTTCCCAGATAGTCTCTGTGGCATCGGACACAGATATTTACCCTTTCATATACATTTAAATCTTTATAGGATTTTACATGATGAGGGTTATGACAGTCAGTACACTGGGTTGCACCCTTTTCAGAATGGGCTGTATCCTTGTATATTCCATATATGCTTTTATGGCATTTGATACATGTATCATCACTTATTGCCTCTTCTGAGATGTGGCAGTCAGCACACCTTATGCCTTTTTTCCCGTGTACAGTATGTCTATAATCCTCTATAGAGGGTAATTCAGGGATAAATATATTTATATCAACAGGGATACTTAAGGCTATCTTGCCTTTTACTGTCAACCTTGCCTTTTTAAATACAGTTTTTTCATTATGACAGCTTTTGCATGTCACAGGTGTCTTTGTGATTAGATGGCTATCCTCTATCTTTACTAAATAGTGTTTTTTTATCTCTTCTTTTCCCTTTAGCTCCTTTTTCAGAATAGATTGGAGGTTGTCCCACTCAATATGGTCTATAAGCCCGTTTCTATCACGGTCTATAGCCTCCTTTTTTACTATATCCTTTTTTCCTGTATTTATATCAATGAGCATCTCGCCTTGATGGGTCTTGCCGTGGCACACAAGGCAATCCATATATTTTAAGTGCCTTTCTGCTGCAGGTAGCCTTTTATGGGTGATGTCTTTATGACAAGACAAGCAGTTTTTTTTGTCTTTTGAAGTAAAATGGGTGTTATGGCAGTCTTTGCAGGAGAGATTTTTCTTGCTGTGGATGCTTTTTTTATATTTTTCCACTACAGGGCCATGGCAGGTATTACAGAGAGGTCTTTTTAGTTTATCTTCATGGGGCAGGGAGGATATATCATTGTGGCACTGAGAACAGTTTGTGTTGCCGTGCTTGAATTCTGCGAATTTTTCATGACACCCAAGGCAGTCCTCATTAGGTATAGATGCATGTAAAAGAAGAGGGCATAGGATGATTAATATGGATAACAGTATATTCATAAAAAAATTATCTATCCGTTAAAACAAAACCCAGGGTTCCGCTCAATTATATGCATGTGTCCTTAATAAATAAAGCTGTCTAAAGTGGTTTTCAATGCCTTTGAGTGGGGTTTATCATACCATGAGGTATCTCTTTTTTACCTCTTCATTGGCATCGAGTTCAGAGGCTGTCCCCTCATATCGAATCCTGCCATTGTCAATGATGTATGCCCTGTCTATGAGCTTGAGGGCTGATTTTATATTCTGTTCTGAAAGGAGTATACTTATACCTGCCTTCTTGAGCTTAAGTATCTGTTCCTCCAGGTCTCTCACAATGAGGGGTGCAAGGCCTTCTGTGGGCTCATCAAGTAAAAGTAGCTCAGGAGATCCCATAAGTGCCCTGGCAATGGTGAGCATCTGCTGTTCACCACCACTTAGATTTCCTGCCCTCCTTGACTTGATCTCTTCAAGGGCAGGAAACAATTCATATACCCTCTGTTTTGACCATTTGCTGTCTCTCTGATAGACTATTTCAAGGTTATCATCTACTGAGAGATCTGCAAAAACCCTTCTATCATCAGGGACATAACCAATCCCCTTTCTGAATAGCTTAAAGGGTTTTTCGCCTGTTATATCCTCCCCTTTAAATATTATCTTACCCTCCCTCGGAGGAGTTAGTCCCATAATACTACGCATGGTTGTGCTCTTTCCTGCACCATTTCTACCTAACAGGCCCACAACCTCTCCTTTGTCAACCTTCAGGGATACATCAAATAGTATATGGCTTAAACCATAATATGTATGGATACTGGCTACATCAAGCATACATCGCTCCCCCCGAGGAATGCATCCTGGCTGTCTCTTATACACATCTGACGCTGCCGACGAGC
>JAOAHW010000167.1 GCA_026415015.1 Syntrophorhabdaceae bacterium | reverse complement strand
ATTCCTGCAAGGCGTTTTGCTGCCTTTTTCTTGCTCTCTATATCTGTCTCGCGGAAGATGGTTACCCTGTGGGCCTCTGGGGAGCCACCGCCGTGTATGTCTGATATAGTATCTGCACTTTCAAGGGCGAGTTTTTCTGCAAGCCTGTACATCTTGATACGATTCTCAACAGGTATGCCATCTACACCTTTGAGATATTTTTTCAGCAGGTCACCAACCTCTGGGTTGGCAAAGTCCCTGTCTGAAGGGAGGTCTGCAACAAATCCACCGCACACATCAACCATGAGCCTTATGGCCTCGGCAAGCTCCTTACCTTCGTGTATCTTTGAGGCATTGGCAAGGACTGTATCGATAAAGTAATTACCTGATGGCTGTTTTTTGCCTTCGTATGATGAGGCAAGGCAGCAACCATATAGAGTCTCTGCCCTGTGGATCATGTCAATGACCTTCTGCTTTAGGTGTCCTGCCTTGGATGTCCCATTATAATCCATTAATGTAAGGGCAGTCCCTATCATGCAATCTATCTTGCCTGATTTGCATCCACCGTGGCTCTGTCTATGGAAGGAAGAAAACTTTATAACCATTTCAGAGGCAAACTCTGTCTCTCCACACATAAATACCCTGTTCCATGGGACAAAGACATTGTTGAATATAAGGGTAGGGCAGTATTTTGAATAATAGATATTTCCTATATCGCATCCATCTATCTCACGCATGTCAAGAGTAGACCTTCCTACTACATGGATTAGCCCCTCTGTGTCAGATGGGATCGCAAAGGAGACAGCGTAGTCTTTGTCGTTTTTTCCCATGGCCCTTGTGGGGAGGACTATAATCTCATGGGATGATAATGACCCTGTCTGGTGTGCCTTTGCACCCCTCACAACAATGCCATCATCCCTTTTTTCCACCACATGGAGGAACATGTCTTTGTCAGGCTGTTCATGAGGGGCAAGGGAGCGGTCACCCTTTACATCTGTGACCCCTGCATTGGCAGTGAGGTCGTTTTTCTGCATATATTTTAAGAATTCTATGAAGTTTTTGTTATAGGTTGTGCCATATTTCTGGTCTATATCATAGGTGACGATGGCAAGGGTAGATAGACAGTCAAGCCCTGTGCACCTCTGATGGCATGTGGCAACATAGTTTGCCACCTTACGATTGATCTTTACCCTGGCAACAAGGTCTTCGATACTCGATGGTGGTAGGGTAAATCTGTTTACCTCTTCATTTATTAAAGGGCTTACAGTAACCATCAGGTCCCTGTATTCTGGATTGTGCGCCAGTTCATATGTGGCCCCTGTGGCCTCAATGCCTGCCCTAATGCGGGGGTTATCCACTATATTTGTTAATCTTTGGCCAAACATATATGCAGTAGGTTTTAATGCCCTTATTGATTCAATATATTCTTCCTTTGTTTTCAGACCCATATCTTTTGACCTCCTTAATTTTTTTGCTTCATAGATACTGCTTAAAAAACAGTTTTTTCCTGTTCGGCAAGAATCTTCTTGACGCTCGTGATAACCTGTATCTTCACATTGGTTAGATGATTTTTGAGCACCTTTTGAGCCCTTTCAAGGCTTCTAAGGGAGATAGCATCATATATCTC
>JAOAHW010000156.1 GCA_026415015.1 Syntrophorhabdaceae bacterium | reverse complement strand
CTGCGGTGCCTTCTCAGCCCCTGGCTCTGCCTTAAAGGGCTCTTTTGGTGTGAGATGCAAAAGCAGCCTATTTGTTATATTGTTGGGGAATATCCTGATAGATGTATTGAATTCCTGAACGGCCTTATTATATCTTGTCCTTGCAACATTTATCCTGTTCTCTGTACCCTCAAGCTGATTCTGTAGGTCTCTGAAGTTCTGGCTTGCCTTGAGGTCAGGGTACCTCTCCACCACTACCATAAGTCTCGATAAGGCACTTGTCATAGCAGCCTGTGCCTCCTGAAACTGGGCAACAGCCTTGGGGTCACCTATCATGTCCTTTGAGACCTGGATGCTCCCTATCCTGGCCCTGGCATCTGTAACAGCCTGGAGAGTCTCCCTCTCGTGCTTTGCATATGCCTTAACAGTCTCAACAAGATTCGGTATAAGGTCATTCCTCCTCTGATAAGCAGCCTCCACATTAGCCCATGCCTCTTTTACCTTCTCTTCATTCTGCTGCATGGTGTTGTATCCGCAACCAGAGATACCAAAGATTGCAATAATACAGAAAATGATTACAAATCTCCTCATCATCAAACCTCCTGTAGAATCTTATGAAAGATAATAACATCTTTGAAAATATAAATAAAGACCCATGATATTAGACTGTAGACTATAGACTAAAGACTGTAGACTAAAGATTTATCAAAATCTTTAAAACATTTTTTCCATGTAATGCAAGGTCTGATGCCACTAACATCTTAAGCTGTAAAAGATAAAAAAATCTTCAAAACCTTTTAAATTTGGGGTATTATGTGTATAATATCACTATGAAACTGCTTCTTATAGAGGATGAGGAAAAGGTAGCCAGTTTTATAAGCCTTGGCCTTAAGGAGGAGGGCTACGAGGTAGATACTGCATATGATGGCAAAAGAGGCCTGGAGCTTATAAGGGAAAACACATACAGTGCAATACTCCTTGACCTTATGATACCTGAAATAGACGGTCTCGAACTTTTAAAAACCATCAGGTCTTGGGGCGTGGATACCCCTGTCTTGATAATCACTGCAAAAAACTCCAAAGAAGATGTAGTAAAGGGTCTTGATACAGGTAGCGATGACTATCTGACTAAGCCTTTTTCATTTGAAGAACTCCTTGCAAGGATAAGGGCACTGCTCAGAAGAAGTAAAAAGGCAGATATAAAAACCCTAGGATACAAGGGCCTTCAACTTAATCCATATACAAGGAGGCTCCACTCTGGTTCTGGAGAGACTGACCTTACAGAAAAGGAGTTCTTGATCATGGAGCTCATGCTTAAAAATAAAGAGGCAGTTCTCTCAAGAAAGGATATAGCAGAATATGTATGGCACAATACAGCAGACACAACAAACATAGTGGATGTTTATGTAAACTTCTTGAGAAAAAAGATCGAGTCCTTAACATCAAAAAAATACATCCATACTGTCAGGGGGATGGGTTACATCCTTAAGGAAGATGAAAAGGCTTAACCTGCCCATCAAATGGAAGCTTACCCTCTGGTATAGCCTTATACTGGCATCCATACTCATACTTTTCTCAAGCGGGGTATATATATATTTCAAGATCAACCTTCAGAAGAGCATAGATACAAAACTCAAGTCTATTGCCGATGTCCTATCCACAGCCATTACAGAGACCCACGGAACAAGCGTCTTTAGCAACTTTGAAAGATACCTGGAAAACGTCCTTGGCAAAAAACCAAAGGGTAAATTCATCCAGATAATGGACAGCGCTGGAAGGATAGGTGCAAAGATGAGCGACATCGATGCAGAAAACCTACCCACACCCTTTAGCTCCATTGAAAGGGCATTAAAGGGTGAGGTTGTTTATGAAACTGTGGAGACCTATTCTAAACAGAGGATAAGGACAATTATACTGCCCATTGTGGATAGAGAAAAGATAACGAGTATTGTCCAGGTAGGGACATCCCTTGAGGACTTTGATGAGACCATGAAAAGGCTACTTATAATATTTTTAATAAGCATACCCACATCCATTGCCATTACCACAGTGAGCGGATATTTCCTTGCCAGAAAGGCACTGAAACCTGTAGATAAGATAAGGAGGGCTGCCATAAAGATATCATCCAGTAACCTCGACGAGAGGATCGACATAGGTGAGAAAAGGGATGAACTCGGCCGACTTGCCACCACATTTAATGATATGATAGCCCGTCTAAAAGACTCGTTTCAGAGGATAAACCAGTTCAGCATCGATGTATCCCATGAGCTAAAGACACCCCTTACCATATTAAAGGGAGAGACAGAGGTAACATTAAGAAAAGACAGGAGTATAGAAGACTATAAGAGGTTATTGAAGAGCAATCTTGAGGAGATAGACAGGATGACAAAGATTATTGATGACCTCCTTCTTCTATCCAAGGCAGATTCAAAAGATATGATTCTTAAGACAGAGGATATTGCCTTTAAAGACCTTATCATAGATGTATGTATGAATATGCAGATATTTGCGAAAAATAAGGGGGTAGAGCTCGTCATCGGTGATATTGATGAGGTGAAGCTAAAGGGAGATGAATTAAAGCTCCGTAGGATGCTCTTCAATATCATAGAAAATGGCATAAAATATACATCAGAGGGTGGTAAGGTAGAGGTTTATTCCTCCATTAATAATGGTTACATTAATATAAACATTAAAGACAATGGTATTGGCATACCTGAGAATGATATAAAGTTTATATTTGACAGATTTTACAGGGGAGATAAATCAAGGAGGCGAGAAAGCGGAAGCGGTCTTGGTCTCTCAATAAGCAAATGGATAGCAGAGGCCCACAGAGGCACCATAGAGGTTACAAGTATGCCTGCCCAGGGTAGTTTATTTTCTGTGAAATTGCCTTTATAATATGAAAGATAGAGAATCATAGGAGGTATAGATGAAAAACAAAGGTCTGTTCATTACAATCGTAGTCCTGGTAGCCCTTGTCATAGGGTTTGGATTTATAAAAGACAGGACAATACCCAAGGCGCCAGTATACGACCATATAAAGCCAGTGGCTTTTGAAAAGGGTCTACCAAGCCTAAGTAGTCTCGTGAAATCCGTAAAACCCTGTGTGGTGAACATCAATACCACCATGACAGTAAAGGGTCCTGACTTAAGTGAACGTTTCATGGGGCCCCAGAACCCTTTCAGGGACTTTTTTGGCAATGATTTCTTTGAGAGGTTTTTTGGCGACATCCCCAGAAGGGAATTCAAACAGAGGAGCCTTGGCTCTGGTTTTATAATCGACAAAGAAGGGTATATACTCACAAACAACCATGTTGTGGAAAAGGCCTCAACCATAAAGGTCAAGCTTACTGATGGCAAGGAATATGATGCCAAGGTAATTGGCAAGGATGCCAAGACAGATATTGCCCTCATAAAGATAAACGCAAAACACGACCTGCCTGTTGCAAAGCTCGGGGACTCTGATAGCCTTGAGGTGGGTGATTGGGTCGTTGCCATTGGTAATCCCTTTGGCCTTGAACAGACAGTAACAGCAGGCATAGTAAGTGCAAAAGGCAGGGTCATAGGTGCAGGGCCATATGATGACTTTATCCAGACAGATGCCTCCATCAACCCTGGTAACAGCGGTGGTCCGCTTTTTAATCTCAATGGAGAGGTGGTAGGTATAAATACAGCCATAATCTCTACAGGTCAGGGTATAGGTTTTGCCATACCAATCAATATAGCAAAGGAGATGCTTCAACCTTTAAAATCAAAGGGCAAGGTGGTAAGAGGTTCTCTTGGTGTCCGCATACAGGATGTTACACCAGAGATTGCAAGGGATTTTGGTCTCAAAGAGCCTGAGGGTGCCCTTGTTGCCGATGTAATAGAGGGTAGCCCGGCAGAGAAGGCAGGCATAAAAAGCGGTGATATAATAGTGGCCTATAATGGGAAAAAGATAAAAAACAGAGATGCCCTTCCCAGGCTTGTGGCAGCCACAGAGGTAGGTAAAAAGGTAAAGGTCACCGTCATAAGGGACGGCAAAAAAATTGATATAGATGTTATAGTAGGCGAACTCAAAGAAGAGACAGTGACAGCATCGAGGAGACAGGAGATTGAAAAAGACTATGGCCTTGTTGTCCAGAATATAACCCCAGAGATTGCAAGACACTTTAAGTTAAAAGACCAAAGAGGTGTAATAGTTACTGATGTACAGCCTGGAAGCCCTGCACAGGATGCAGACATAAGACAGGGAGACATAATAATCAAGATAGGCAGGAAGACCATTAAAAATGTAAGTGATTTTAAAGATGCAATGAAAAGGTCAAATATAAAGGAGGGCATTGTAATATTCTTAAGGAGAGAGAACATGACCCTCTATACTGTTTTAAGGGAGGAGTAAAATTTTCTTTAAATAAAAAATTTAGTAGGTTATTATAGAAATATGCCTGTTTATGAATGGGAAGGCAAGACACTAAAAGGTGAAACAAGAAAAGGCACCCTCAAGGCAGATTCAGAGGCCACCTTGAGGGTCAGCCTTCGTAAAGACGGTATAATACTCCTCAAGGCCACACCAAAAAAGGTCTCAACAAGAGAGAAATACAATCCCAAGAAAAAGATAAAGCCCATGAATATTGTTATATTCACGAGGCAGCTCTCTACCATGATAACCTCAGGCCTGCCCCTTGTCCAATCCCTCGATATACTCTCAAATCAGATGGAGGACAAGGATTTAAAGGGCATTGTGAGGGAGATAAAGGAGAAGATAGAGACAGGCTCAAGATTTGCAGATGCCCTAAGAGATTATCCCCAGTGTTTTGATGCCCTCTATGTAAACCTCGTGGTGGCCGGGGAAGAGGGCGGTATGCTCGATACAGTACTACAGAGGCTCGCTGTATACATGGAGAAGACAGAGAAGCTCAAGAAAAAGGTGAAATCCGCCATGATATACCCTATAAGCATCATAGTAGTTGCCATAGGTGTTGTCATGGTGCTTTTGATCTTTGTTATACCTGTATTTGAAACCATGTTTAAAGACATGGGTGCAACACTGCCCATGCCAACGCAGATTGTTGTAAATCTCAGTAGGCTCGTTAAGTCCAAAATAATACATATGATTGTTATTTTAGGTGCTGCTGTCTATTTATTCAAGCGCTATTATAGAAGTGAAAAGGGCAGGAAGAAGATAGATGCCCTGATACTCAAAGTACCTATATTCGGTGTCCTTGCCATAAAGGCATCTGTGGCAAGGGTAACAAGGACACTGGCAACCCTTCTATCAAGCGGTGTCCCTATACTGGAGAGCCTAATTATTGTTGCCAAGGTGGCAGGCAACAAAATTGTGGAGGAGGCGCTCATTACTGCAAGGGCAAGGATAAGCGAAGGTAGGAGTATGTCTGAGCCCCTTGAAGAGAGTAAGGTCTTTCCCCCTATGGTTGTCCAGATGGTAGAGGTAGGTGAATCTACAGGCGCCTTAGATAATATGCTAAATAAGATCGCAGACTTTTACGAGGAAGATGTGGATAACCTTGTATCAAACCTCACTGCCATGATGGAGCC
>JAOAHW010000065.1 GCA_026415015.1 Syntrophorhabdaceae bacterium | reverse complement strand
GTGATGCAAATGTCTTTGATTTTTCCCTCGGAAATCCCTTTATAGAACCGCCAGAGCAACTGATAAGGGCAATCATTGATACCTTAAACGACCCGATACCAGGTATGCACAGATACATGCCCAATAATGGTTATGAAGAGGTAAGGGAAGAGATAGCAGCTTATCTCAAGGAATTATATAACATGCCTTTTACTGCTGACCATGTTTATATGACTGCTGGTAGTGCAGGTGGTATAAATATATTGCTCAAGAGCATTTTAAATAGCGGGGATGAGGTAATAGTACCTAAGCCTTATTTCATGGAATACAAATATTATATCGAGAGCCACGGCGGAACCATAAGGCTTGTAAGCACAGACGAGAATTTCCAGCTTGACATAGAAAAAATAGACTCTGCTATTACCCCTAAGACAAAAGCGATACTAATAAATAGCCCCAATAACCCCACAGGAGTTGTATACGAAGAGAAAAAATTAATGGATATGGCAGCCCTTTTATCAGATTACAGGAAAAAAGGGCAGAATATCTACATAATCTCTGATGATGCATACAGAAAGCTCGTCTTTGATAACATTAAGCTGCCGAACATATTCAAGATATACGACCTTGTCATATCTGCTACATCCCATTCCAAGGACCTTGCCCTCCCTGGTGAGAGGATAGGCTATATCGCCATATCACCAAAGATAAAAGAGGTAAAGTCTCTGGTGACAGCCCTCATGTTCTCAAGCAGGGCCTTAGGCTTTGTGAATGCCCCTGCACTTTTTCAAAGGGTGATAGGCAAATTCCAGAGAAATTCAATAGATATAATGGATTACCAGGAAAAAAGGGACTTGATATACAAAATCCTTAAGGAGGCTGGGTTTGAATGTGTAAAACCTCAGGGCGCATTTTATGCATTCCCTAAATCACCTATGAAGGATGAATTAAAATTTGTAAAGATCATGCAGGAAGAAGAGAGGATCTTGGTTGTCCCTGGTAGGGGTTTTGGTAAATCAGGATATTTCAGGATCGCATATTGTGTACCTTTTGATAAAATCGAGAAGGCAGCAGAGGGTTTCAAAAAGATTGGAAAGCGATATATAGAAAAGGGGTGATAAAAATGATTTCGAAAAAAATCTCAGAATCAATGAAAGGCTCTTCATGGATAAGAGCAATGTTTGAAGAGGGCGAGAGACTCAAAAAACAGTATGGAGATGCGAATATCTTTGATTTTACCCTGGGAAACCCTGTGACAGAGCCACCACATGCCCTAAAAAAAGAACTTGTAAGACTTATAACCACTGAAAAAAAAGGTATGCACCGCTATATGGCAAATAGCGGTTACGAGGAGGTAAGAGAGGAGATAGCAGCTTTTAACAGCGAAAGGACAGGAATTGCCTTCACAAAAGACCATATTATTATGACTGTAGGGTCTGCTGGTGGTATAAATGTTATATTGAAGTCCCTCCTTGACCATGGTGATGAGGTCATTGTCTTAAACCCCTATTTTGTGGAATTTAAATTCTATATAGAGAACCATGGTGGTGTAATGAGGCTTGTAGAGACAAAAGAGGACTTTCATCTCGACCTGGAAAACATAAAAAATGCCATTAATGAAAAGACAAAGGCCATTATAATAAACTCCCCAAATAACCCAACAGGTGTTATATATGATGAGGAAGAACTCAGAGGTCTTGCCTCAGTTCTTTATGAGAGCAATAAGAGGATCTTTCTCATATCTGATGAGGCATACAGGAAGATTATCTATGATGGGACAGAGTTTCCTGATATGTTCAGTATTTACGAAGACACCATAGCTATAACATCCCATTCCAAGGACCTTGCCCTCCCTGGTGAGAGGATAGGATATATAGCCATTTCACCAAGAATGAAGGATGCACAGCAGGTTATTGATGCAGCCATATTTTCCAACAGGATACTCGGGTTTATTAATGCCCCTGCCATAATGCAGAGGCTTGTGAAGAGCTTCCAGAAAAATAGCGTTGATATAGATGATTATCAGAAAAAAAGGGATGCCATATACAATATACTCGTCCAATCAGGATATGAGGTTGTAAAGCCCCTTGGCGCATTCTATATATTCCCAAAATCACCCATAGATGACGATATAGAGTTTATAAGGCACCTCCAGAGGTACCATATACTGGCAGTCCCTGGGACAGGTTTTGGTAGAAAAGGCTATTTCAGGATTGCATACTGTGTTGAGATGGATGTCATAGAGAGGTCAGCACCTTATTTTAAAGAGGCAATAAAGGCCCTAGGTTTATAACTCAATTGCCTTCATGATAGTATCTGTGTCTATGTGTTTAAAAAATAGCCTTGCCAGGCTCTGTCTATTCATGCCCTCTTTTAGTAGGTTTTTCTTATATGGGAATATGCCGAGGATAGGGCAGTCAAGATAGGCAGAGAGTATGTCAGGATTAGTCTTTGCTGCCAGGTCCCCTGTCCCGTCATTATTGTTTAAGATGACACCTACAATCTTTATACCCCTTGTTTTGAGATAGCCCACAGTCAGGAGCGTATGGTTTATTGTCCCCAGGCCAAGCCTTGATACAATTATTGTAGGGCAACCCCATCTCTTGATAAGGTCACCGTAAAAAAACTTCCTTTTAATGGGGACCAGTACCCCACCTGCGCCTTCTATTACTGTAATATCATGTAAACTTAGGATCTTTTTGTATATCCTGTCCACCATGTTCAAATCAATCTGGACATTCTCTAAAGATGCTGCAACCTCAGGGGCAAGTGGCGCCTCAAAGGTATAGGGGCTGATCATATTGAGGTCATCTGAGCTTCCTGATGCCTCTCTTAGGCATATGGCATCCCAGGGGAGTTCATCTTTGTTACGCTTTGAAAGACCGCTCTCAAAAGGTTTCATAACCCCTACATTGAGCCTTTTCTTAACAGATAGAAATGCAGTAAGGCATGCTGATACTGTTGTTTTGCCAACCCCTGTATCTGTTCCTGTTATGAATAATGACTTCATCATCTAAACACACCAGATATTACAATTGCTATGCCGATTAGCAGGCAACCACAGATAATAGATAATCCAGTATTCCCTTCATTGGCAATCTTTTTTTCAAAATCAGAAGAAATAGATGCACCCACTATCTTCAGTGATACAAGGAGAACCACAATATACACTGCAGAGTAGATGAACATCTCAATAATATTACTTATTATCTTCCACATAAGACTCCCTAATTCGTTAAATAGTATACCAGATTATCGAGGGCAGATGTAAAAAATAAATTTCTCACCTTCACGTGCTCAGGTGCGCTAACAGGGGCAGGGGAGAGGTTTAGTATACCCTTTATATTTGCCTCCACTAACTGGTTGGCCACCTTCTGTGCCTCTGTAGGTGGTACAGTTATAATCCCAATCTCTATGTTTCTTGCCTCCACAACCTCCTTTAGCCTATTTACATGGAGTATCTCCACAGGCCTTCCCACCCTTTCAGATATATTGCCTATTACCTTTACAGGGTCTATATCAAAGGCAGCCACTATCCTGTAGTTCTGTTTCAAAAAATCTTTATATACAAGTAATGCGCTACCGAGGTTTCCTATACCCACCACTGCAATCCTCCATTCCCTGTCTATACCCAATATCTTTTTTATATGTTCCTTCAATTCCTTGATATTATAACCCATCCCCCTTATGCCGAATTCACCGAAATAGGCAAAATCTTTTCTTACCTGTGCTGGGTTGACATTACAGATGGTTGCAAGGATAGAGCTTGAAGCAACCTTTTCGTCCTTAGATTCAAGTTCTTCAAGGCACTTGAGATAACTCGATAATCTCCTGACAGTCGCCTCAGGGATCTTTGCGTATTTAGCCATGTTGTCACCTAAAAACTGATTTTTTTTAGTATTATCTAACAGTTATTGTCAGAGAATGCAAGAGAAATATTTATCAAGCATAATCAATAAAAAAGGCTTAAATTGGTAAAATCTATCGAACAAGAGAAATATTTATCAAGGAGGTGTCAAAGCCCCAGGACATCCTTCATGGAATATATACCATTTTCCTGGTTTACCAGCCACCTGGCAGCAATAAGTGCACCCCTTGCAAAATTCTCCCTTGAATATGCCCTGTGGGTGATCTCTACCCTCTCACCAATACCAGCAAAAAAGACAGTATGCTCACCTACTATATCGCCACCCCTTAATGCAAGGACAGCCAGTTCATCCTTTTTTCGCTCACCTATTACACCCTGTCTCCCATATATCTCTTCCCATGTCTTGTCTTTATCTGTCTGTTCTATTATGTCTTTTATCTTTAATGCTGTCCCGCTTGGTGCGTCTTTTTTCCACTTATGGTGCATCTCCAGTATCTCTATGTCGAAGTTATCCTTTAGTATCCTTGTTGCCCTCTCTACAAGGTCAAACATAAGGTTCATGCCCATACTCATATTAGGTGAAAACACTACCCTTGTATCGCCTGCATCTTTAATCTGGGCAAGGTCATCATCTGTAAAGCCTGTTGTCCCTATGACAATGGCCTTTTTGTGTGCCCTTGCCAGCTTGAGATGGGCAATAGAGGATTTAGGCTCTGTAAAATCTATTACAACATCACAGTTATCTATTATCTCTTCGAGGTCATCCCTGATCACTAAATGGGTTAATGGATCCTGTTTCCCCACAAGGGGGTGTCCTTTTCTCTCTGTCAACCCTGTAATCTCAAAGCCTCTATCTTGGCCAGCAACCCCTATTATTGCCTTGCCCATTTTTCCCGCTGCACCTGTTATAATCAATCTAACCATATGTAACCCCTTTTTAATCTTTTATAAGCCCGTATCCCTTTAATATCTCCCCCAAGGCATTTCTATTTTTTTCTGAGAGGGGACATAAAGGCAGCCTCAACTCATTTTTCATGATACCCAAAAATGCCAGCGCCTCTTTTACAGGGATAGGGTTTGTCTCTATGAACATAGCCTGCATGAGTGGCATGAGTTCTGTGTGGATGTCCATTGCCTTTTGTATATCCTTTTCTATTATAAAGGCCCTGTAAAGACTGATCATTTTATCTGGGATGATATTGGATACCACCGAGATTACCCCTGTGCACCCCACGCTCATCATAGGTAAAAACAGGTTGTCATCCCCTGACATTATAACAAACTTGCCTTTTGTCAATCTGTATATATCCGATACCTGGGTCAGAGAGCCTGATGCCTCTTTAATACCAATAATATTAGGTATCTGGGATAGCCTGTATATTGTCTCCGGTGACATATTTATCCCTGTCCTGCCAGGTATGTTATACAAGACAAGTGGAATATCTACCTCTTCAGCTATCTTTTTATAGTGCCTATATAGACCTTCCTGGGTTGGTTTGTTATAGTATGGGGTAGTTAAAAGGCACATATCTGCCCCTATCTTCTTTGCGCTCTCAGTAAGCTCTATAGCCTCTTTTGTAGAATTAGACCCTGTGCCTGCCATAACAGGGACAGCACCCTTCACATGTCTTACTGTAATCTCAATTACCCTTGCATGTTCCTCATAATCCAGTGTTGCTGCCTCACCTGTGGAACCACAAGGGACAAGACCATCTACCCCTGCCATAAGTTGCATATCCAAAAGTTTTATGAAGCTCTCTTCATCGATACTATAGTCTTTAAAGGGTGTTGCCAGCGCTGTATAAACACCTTTTAGTTCCATGACTCCTCCTTGTTTTCTTGGTTACAAGAGTGCCTCTTTGTTGAGTTCTCCCTTGAATACAATCCTTGACTCGCCCTCAAGATAGACAGCATCATCAATATAGATATTTATCTTCTCTCCACCTCTTGTCCATATCTTCACAGGGGTTTTTACAAGACCCTTTTCCTTTAATATAATCCCTGTTGCCACAGCCCCTGTGCCACAGGCAAGGGTCTCATCCTCTACACCCCTTTCATAGGTCCTTATCTTAATGGAATTGTTATTTAACAGCTCTACAAAATCTACATTTGTACCTTGGGGCTGAAATCT
>JAOAHW010000038.1 GCA_026415015.1 Syntrophorhabdaceae bacterium | reverse complement strand
TGTTCAAATCCTTTTCTTGCTTTTTTTCTCTGTTTAGTGCATTCTTTCATTGTGGCTCCTTTCTTGTTAATGTTTTGGTTTGTGGATTATATTCCACAGGGGAGCCACGGTTAAAGTTTCAACTAAAAATAGTATAACATCTCATTATTCTTACCTTGGATGATAGGAGAATGTTAAAAAAAATAAAATCACAGAGAGAAAAAATTAACTCCAATGATATTTAATTTAGATACCTAAAAAAATATTTAATAAAAAAAATGAGTTATACAAATTCTTTAGACCCTATCCCCTTCGTCATTATTTGTTTTATTATTTCTTGACTTTATTGCCTTTTTCCTCTACTATAATAGCGTTTTACCTTTTGGAGGTGTTACAATGGGAATTGGATTACTTGGAAAAAAACTTGGAATGACTCAGATATTCAATGAAGATGGGAGCATAGTGCCTGTTACTGTTATCCAGGCAGGCCCATGTTTTGTTATCCAGAAGAAGACTCTGAAGACAGATGGTTATAATGCCATACAGTTTGGTTTTGAAGAGGTTAAAAAGGCTAAAAATGTCAATAAACCAATGACAGGTCATTTCAAAAAGGCAAATACCCCCCTTATGAGATTCATAAAAGAGTTCAGGGTCAATGACAATGAGATAGAGGAAAACGAGATAGGTTCCCAGGTATCAGTAGACCTCTTTCAACCAGGTGAATACGTTGACGTTACAGGGACATCAAAGGGCAAGGGCTATGCAGGTGTTGTAAAGCGTCATGGTTTTAAGGGCTCCCCTGCCTCTCGTGGAACCCATGAATTCTTTAGACACGGAGGTTCCATTGGCCAGAACATGACCCCAGGAAGGACTCTAAAGGGCAAGAAAATGGCAGGCCATATGGGACATGAGAAGGTTACAGTTCAGAACCTAAAGGTTATTGAGGTGAGGGGGGACACAAACATAATCATGGTAGAGGGTGCAGTACCAGGGCCAGCCAATGGTTATGTTATTATTAAGAAAGCAGTTAAAAAATCCTCCTGAACTTCAGGATGGGCTAAACCTCTAATACCTTTGTTAGTGTTGACATAAGCCTGAATAGAATATAAATTACATTAATGTTTATACTCTGTGTCAAGGATACTTTCTCAGCAGCCCATCGTATTGATGATTATCACGGAAAATGTGAGGCCCTCCACGGTCACAATTTTAAGGTAGAGGCATCTTTTGAGGGTTTAGAGCCTGGCGCAGGCGGTATGGTGGTGGACTTTAAGGTTCTCAAGGGTCTTCTCAAAGAGGTTCTCTCCTATTTAGACCACAGTTATCTAAATGAATTAGATTTTTTTAAGGATAGGACAGCCTCGTCTGAGTATATAGCCCTTTATATCTACTGGCAATTAAAAAAGTTGCTTAAAATTGAAGGTGTTGCATTAAAAGAGGTAAGGGTCTGGGAATCAGATAGCGCCAGTGCCGCTTACAGGGAATAAGATATGAAAGATATACAGAACATGTCTGACCCCAGGAAGATAGAGATAGATAAGGTAGGCGTTAAAAACATAACCTATCCTATTGTCGTCCTTGATAAAGAAAACGGCTATCAACATACCATAGCAACCATAGATATGTATGTGAGCTTAAGGCACGATAACAAGGCAACCCACATGAGCAGGTTTGTTGAGATACTCCACAATAACCAGAGTATGATTAATATGAAAAACTTCCCGAGCATCTTAAGGGAGATGAAGGAGAAGCTCAATGCAGAATCTGCCCATTTAGAGATAAGATTTCCCTATTTTATGAAAAAAGAGGCGCCCATAACAAAAAAGCCCAGCTACATGGAATACAACTGCGGTGTCTATGGGTCTATGGACGGCCCTGGAGAGATGAAGGAGTTTAAGGTATATGTATCTGTGCCTATAAACACACTCTGTCCCTGCTCTAAGGAGATCAGTAATTATGGAGCCCATAACCAGAGGGGTATAGTCAAGGTCTGCGTGAGGTTTAAAAAATTTTTCTGGATAGAAGACCTTATAAATATAGTTGAGGGATGTGCAAGCAGTGATATTTATTCCCTGTTAAAAAGAGAGGATGAAAAATATGTAACTGAAAAGGCCTATGAGAACCCGAAATTTGTGGAAGACGTGGTAAGGGATATAGCGGAGATCCTCTCAAGGGATGATAACATAATATGGTTTTCCATTGAGGCAGAGAACCTGGAAAGTATCCATAATCACAGTGCATATGCCTATCTGGAGAGGGATAATAGAAAAGAAAAATAAGGAGGGGTTAGATGAAAAAGATAGTTATATTAGTTATTATTGGCTTATTAGTACTTTCTGGGTGTACCTGGTTTAAAAAGACACCAGATGACCCTCAGGCCAGACCAAAGGATGAAAAGATTAATCAGGTATTCTATGGTTTTCCAGATGTACCTTTACCAAAAGAGCTGAAATATGTAAGTGAAAAGAGTTTTGTTTTCGAGACCTCCAATCTTAAGGCAGGTGTCATGTTTTTTAATGGTGATGTAGAGATGCAGTCATTGGAGAATTATTTTAAGGTCAATCTTGTGAAGAACGGATGGAGGTTTGTAAATAGTTACAGATATAAAGATGTTGTATTAAATTTCATAAAAGATGATAAGACATGCAATATAAAGATGACAAGGTCAGCCTTTAATACTGAGGTAGAGATATGGGTTGGTCCTGTTGACAGGTATGGTCAACAGCAGAAGGATGTGGCACCAAGATAACATACCATGGCCTTTACATCAATCTAATCCTTTATGTGGCTGTATCAGAGTAAAAGCCCTTTAGAGTCACTCAATGGGTTGAAGTTTATTTCCTTTATAGGTGCTGGGGGTAAGACGTCTTTTATCAAATATCTCGCCAGAGAGCTATCAAAAAAAGGTGAGAAGGTAGCCATTACAACAACTACAAAGATATATGCAGAAGAACCTTATATAATTTTTCGGGATGGGGAAGGAATCCCAGAAGACACTCAAAATCCTGTAATGATAGGAAAGGCCATAAAAGAGGGGAAACTTACAGCCTTAAATGAAGAAGAAGTAGAGTTTTTAGGAACAAGGTTCGATAGAGTCCTTATAGAGGCAGATGGGGCAAAAAAAAAGCCAATAAAATTCCCAGCCTATTTTGAACCTGTTATCCCTGCCTTAACAGATAAGGTATTTGTCCTGTGTGGCCTTGATTGTCTTTTCAAAAGGATAGATGATGTGGTGTTTAGATGGAGGGATTTCTGCGATACCACAGGTATATCACATAAAGAATTGATAAGTCCTGACATATTTTTGAAGTTTTTTTCAAAAGACTGTCTGCTCAAGGGTATAGATAAAAAGGATTATTCAGTAGTCCTTAATAAATATGACATATGTGAAGACAGGGATATATTAATTGATATGGCGAAGAATATTATAAGGAGATTGAAGATAAACGAACTGTATATCTCAAGCCTTGCCTTCAGGTTATTTTACAGGGTCAATTATTGTTTAGCCAGCACTTCAGTTTTGACTTGATTTATATTTAATATTAATTTTAATTATCTATAAAATTATGGATGATAAGAGGATTATAACAGCAACTCTGGCAGATATATATCTTCAGCAGGGACATTTAGAAAAGGCCCTTGAGATATACGAGAGACTCGTTAGAAAAGAACCTGATAATGATTTTTATAAAAAAAGATGTAATGCCCTCAGGAAAGAACTGAAAGAAAAATATAATACCTATAGCATAAGGAAGATACTGATGAAAAAGATATGGTGAAAGATGAGAGAGAAAAGAAGGGAACAGGTCATCAGTATAATGGATAGTATGGGTATAGATGGATGTATAATCAAAGGCATTGATAACATCTTCTATCTTACAGGCTTTAGAGGTTCAGAGGCAACCCTTGTGATAACGAGGGGAGATTTATTTCTTCTGACAGATTTTAGATACATTACCTACGCAAATGAGGTAGTGGATGGCGTCCAGGTCTGTGAGGTGAAAAAGGATAAGGATGTCTTAAGTGAAATATGCAATAGATACGAGATAAAGACACTGGGTTTTGACAGTTTTCATACAACCTATAACATGTATGAGAGGTTAAAGGCAACACTGAAAGGGGTTGAACTTATCCCCCTTAAAAAAGATATAGAGGACATAAGAAGGTGCAAAGAACCAGGGGAGATAAATCTCATGCTTGAGGCCATTGATATTGCCACAAAGGCCTTTATGGAGGTCTTTGAAGACATAAAGCCAGGGAGGACAGAGAGGGAGATAGCAAGAGAGCTCGACTTTGCTATGGAAAGGCTTGGAGCAGATAGACCTTCTTTTGATACTATTGTTGCCTCTGGTGAAAGGGCTGCATTACCCCATGCAGTACCTACGGACAAAAAGATAAACAGGGGGGAAACTGTAATTATCGACTTTGGAGCCCAGAAAGATGGCTATTGTAGCGATGAGACATGCACTGTTATCATGGGAGAGGTCAATGGAAAGCTCCAGGATATCTACAAGATAGTAAACGATGCAAGGATCCTTGCCCTTGATAAGACAAGGCCTGGCATGCCATTAAAAGAACTCGATACAATAGTGAGAGGTTATATAGAAAACGCAGGGTATGGGATGTATTTTGGGCATGGTACAGGTCATGGTATAGGTATTGCCGTCCATGAGACACCTGCCATAAACACAGCCTCTGAGGGTATATTAGAGGAAAATATGGTAATCACCATAGAGCCAGGTATATACATACCCCATCTCGGCGGTGTGAGGTTAGAGGATATGGTATTTGTCTGTGCATCAGAGGCAAGGGTGCTTACCCATCTTAGAAAGGACATGCTCACCATTAATGGGTGATTTATTAAAAAGGGCTATCAAAAAGACCTCAGATTCCCGAAGATAATTGTTATTAGCCCTGCTGGCGGCATGGTGAGTTATTAGGAATAGAGATTTATAAATAGGATTTTAAGGTGAACAGGAGGTTATGATGATTGTTTCAACTTCAGAGTTTAGAAAGGGATTGAGGATCCTTTTGGAAAAGGAACCCTTTGTTATCGTTGACTTTCAGCATGTTAAACCTGGCAAGGGTGCAGCATTTGTCAAGACAAGGGTTAAGAGCCTCATTACAGGAAATGTCCTTGATAAGACATTCAGGTCAGGAGAGAAATTTGAGGAGCCTGATTTAGAGGAGAAGCAGATGCAGTTCCTATATAAGGAGGGTGATAAATTCTATTTTATGGATGTAGATAACTATGAGCAGCTATTTATCGATGAGAAAAACTTAGGTGATGCAAAAAACTATATAAAAGAGGGTATGACAATAGCTGTACTGTTTCATAATGGTGAGACCATTGGTGTGGAGTTACAGAATTTTGTAAACCTCCAGATTGTAAAGACAGAACCTGGGATAAAAGGTGATACTGCACAGAATGCCACAAAACCAGCCCTCCTCGAGACAGGATATACAATCCAGGTACCATTATTTGTGGATGAAGGGGATATAGTAAAGATTGATACAAGGACAGGCGAATATGTAGAGAGGGTTTCAAAATAGCAGCCATGTTTATAACCTTTGAAGGGATAGAAGGTAGTGGTAAGACAACGCAGATAGACCTTTTATACAGATACCTTATTGGAAAAGGTCATGATGTGGTAAAGACAAGGGAACCAGGTGGTACCCCACTGGGTGAATCAATTCGAGAGATCCTGACAAAAAAAGGAAAAGAAATAAATCCCCTTGCAGAGACTCTTTTAATGATGGCAATGAGGTCACAGCATGTAGAGGATGTAATCATCCCTGCCTTAAGGCAAAAGAAGATTGTCTTATGTGACCGTTTCTATGATGCCACCTATGCATACCAGGGCTATGGAAGGGGTATAGATAAGGACATAATTGACTATTTGAACAAGCTTGCAACAAAAGGTGTAACACCAGACCTCACTATCCTTATAGACTGCCTTGTAGAGAATGGTTTAAAAAGAAAGATAGAGGATAAAGGCCAGATGGATAGATTTGAGGAAGAGGATATATCTTTCCATAAAAGGATTAGAGAGGCCTACCAGAGACTTTCAAAAGAAGATACCGAGAGGTTTTTTGTTGTGGACGGCTCAGGGGAGATAGAGAAGATACACGAGACCATCAGAAATAGGGTAGATAACTACATTGAATCACACAGGATTTAACGATATTGTAGGCCATGAAAGGCAAAAACAGATAATATCAGCCTTTTTTGAGAGGGAGAGGATCCCCCATGCCTTTCTTTTTTCAGGTCAAGAGGGTATAGGAAAAAAGAAGATGGCTATTGCCGTAGCGTTAAAGATCCTATGCGAGACAGAAATAGGCTGTGGTGTATGCAGGCAATGCAAAAGGGTAAGCAGGATGACCCACCCTGATGTGATTATGCTGGATAGGCATTATATGGAATGGGCAATCCAGGCCCAGCAGAAAAAGGCACAAAATGAAAGTACAGAGAAGACAAAAGAGATAAACACAATAAGTATTGATTTTATAAGGGGCAGCGAAGACAAGAAAATAAGAGGTATAAACCAGGAAGTCCATAGATATCCCTATGAGGGGAAAAAGAGGATAATCATCATAGATAATGCAGACAATATGACCACTGAGGCAACAAATGCATTCTTGAAGACCCTTGAAGAACCCCCTGAGTTTAATCTCTTTTTTCTCATAACCTCAAGGGAGAGTGACCTACCTGTGACAATAAGGTCAAGGTGCACAAGGGTAATTTTTAGTCCCCTGTCTCAAGGCCAACTAAAGCAGTATTTTATTGATAGATTAGGTATAGACGAGGATAAAGCAGGACTTTTATCATATATATCAAACGGGAGTATAAATACAGGATTATTCTGGCTCGAAGGGGATAACCTCAATATCAGGAAAAGACTTGGTGAGTTTATCCTGAGAAGGACAAAAAGTTTTGTCTATGCAACATTGCTTGGAGAATATATATCCAAAGGGGCAAGGGAGCTTTCTATATATACATCCTTTTTGTTTTCACTCTTTAGGGATCTGTATCTCGTGAAAAAGATAAAAACAAGAGAGGGCGTAGTAAATCAGGATTTTCTTGAGCTTTTAGAGAGGTCAAGCTACAACATAGAAGGTATAGATAAGGCTATACAAAAAATAAAGGAAACAGCAGGCATAATGAGGTATAATATCAACAAGTGGCTCATGTTTGAAAATCTTATATTACAGTTAACGAGGTAAAATGAAGGTAGGCTATGTGAGGTTTGATTATCTTATAGGTATCGTGGAGATAGAGGTCCCAGAAGAAGTAAAGGCTGGTGACTATGTGGTATGTGAGCTGGAAAAAGGGACCTGTTTAGGTGTTGTAGTTACAGAGCCTTTGGAGGTCGAAAAGGAGGGGATAAAGAAGGCTATTAGAGTGCCTTCAAAAGAAGAGCTTGAAGAATATGCTGTCCTCAAGGAAAAGGAGAAAAAGGCCTTTGAGATATGCAAGGAAAAGATAAGGGAATTAAACCTCCCCATGAAATTATTGGTAGCCGAGTATCTCTTCGGCGGTTCAAAGCTACTTTTTTATTTTGTCTCTGAAAACAGGGTAGACTTCAGGGAGCTTGTAAAGGAGCTTGCCAAGGAATTTAAGATAAGGATTGAACTAAGGCAGGTTGGTGTGAGAGACGAGGCCAAGATAATAGGCGGTCTAGGAAATTGCGGTAATATTTGTTGTTGTAAGCAATTTTTAAACAATTTTTCTATTGTATCAATCAGGATGGTCAAGGAACAGGGTCTTGCCCTTAATCCTACAAAGATCTCAGGTATTTGCGGAAGACTAATGTGCTGCCTTTCTTATGAATACGATATGTATGTGGAATATAAGAAAGAGTTCCCTAAGATAGGGAAGAAAGTGACCCTTCAGCAGGGAGAGGGCAAAGTTGTAAAACATAATACCTTGAGCTCAACTTTTGTAGTAGAGCTTGAAAACGGTAATCTGGTAGTTGCATCAATGAAGGATTTAAAAAATTGACTATAGAATAAAGACCTTATGGTCTTTTACTATGGGGTATACATCCCTATAAGGTTTATCGTGTTTAGAGTCTATTGAGTTATAGAATTAACTATTATGCGAAATATAAGGACACTCACTTGAGAATCAATAGTCCATCGAGGTCAGGAGCTGATATATGAGCAGAAAAAAGTATTATATAACAACCCCTATATACTATATAAATGATGTCCCCCATATTGGACATGCCTATACAACAGTGGCAGCAGATATAATGACCAGGTATAAGAGACTGTGGGGATATGATGTTTATTTCCTCACAGGGACCGATGAACATGGTCAAAAGGTAGAGAAGGCAGCATCACAACAGGGTATACACCCTAAAGAGCTTGCAGATACCATGGTCCACAGGTTTACTGATTTGTGGAAGAGGCTCAATATATCCAATACAGGATTTATAAGGACAACAGAAGAGAGGCATAAAAAAGCTGTCCAGTATATATTCCAGAAGGTCTATGAAAAAGGTGACATATATCTCGGTGAGTATGAAGACTGGTATTGCGTTCCCTGCGAGAGCTATTTTACAGAGATGCAACTGGATAATGGCAGGGGCCCTGATTGCCTTAGGAAACCAGATAGACTAAAGGAAGAGAGTTATTTTTTCAGGCTTTCAGATTATACAGACAGGCTCTTGAAGTTCCTGGATGACAATAAAGATTTTATTATGCCTGAGATCAGATACAATGAGGTCTATAGCTTTGTCAAGGGCGGTCTAAAGGATTTAAGTGTAAGCAGGACGAGTTTTAGCTGGGGTATAAAGGTCCCTATGAACGAAAGACACATCGTCTATGTATGGTTTGATGCACTGGCAAACTATCTGACAGGTGTAGGGTTTTTAGGGGATGATAGCCAGTTTGAATCCTTCTGGCCCTGTGATATGCACCTTATAGGTAAGGATATATTGAGATTCCACGCTGTTTACTGGCCTTGTTTTTTAATGTCCATAGGGATTGAACCGCCACGCCATATATTTGCCCATGGATGGTGGACTATCGAGGGTCAGAAGATGTCAAAATCATTGGGTAATGTCATAGACCCCAATGAGATTGCCTCAACCTATGGGGTTGATGAGTTCAGATTCTTTATGTTTCGGGAGGTCCCCTTTGGGATGGACGGGGATTTCTCAAAACAGGCAATAATACACAGGATAAATAGTGACCTTGCCAATGACCTTGGAAACCTTGTAAGTAGAAGCGTCACCATGATAAACAAATTTTTAAAAGGAAGGATTGAAAGACCTGAGATAAGAAATGGGGTGGATGATAGTTTTGAATCCTCTATTAGGCAGCTCATTTCTGATTATTACAAGTCTATGGAGGTATTGTCTTTTTACAAGGCGTTACAGAGCGTCTTTGACATAATCTCCATCATGAACAAGTATATAGACTCTGAGGCACCTTGGAGACTTGCTAAAGAAGGTGATGTCAGGGTCAAGACCGTCATGTATAATCTATGGAATGGCCTCAGGATATCTGGCCTTCTTCTGTCACCTTTCATGCCTGAGAAATCTAAAAGGATCTGGGAGGTACTGGGGATTAAAAATTCCATTGAGATGGCCAGATTTGAGGATGAAGAGGTTTTCTATCACAGAGATGATCTCTCTGAGATAACCAAGATAAGCCCTGTATTTCCAAGGATAGAGGGATGAGATGTCCTTTACCCCTGTAGGGTCCATATTAGGTAAGGTTCTAAAACAATGCAGGCTTACTGATGATTTAGATGCCTATAAGGCCTTTACCATATGGGAGGATATTGTAGGTACCAAGATAGCCCTCCACGCCAGGCCTGCAAGGATAAAAGGTAAGGTACTCTATGTAGAGGTAGATGACCCTCTATGGCATGCCCAGATTAAATACATGAAAAGGGATATATTAGGGAAGATGGAGACTCATATAAAAAAAGAGGTATTTCAGGATATAAAATTTTATCTGAGATAGTTCAATACAATCTCAGGGGGTTATTATGGAGCTAAAAAGGAAGGCAAAGATAGTCTGCACCTTAGGCCCTGCAACAAGTTCAGAAAGAAAAATCAAGGCACTTATAGAGTCTGGCATGGATGTGGCACGTCTTAATTTTTCCCACGGTGACCACGAATCTCATAGAGATATATTAAACAAGATAAGGAGAATATCAGGGAGACTTAAAAAGAATACAGCTATACTTCAGGACCTACAGGGAATAAAGATAAGGGTTGGGGCTGTAAAGGATGGGGGTATTCATCTAAAAAAAGGTGAGATAATCAAGATAAAGAAAGGTGATGAGATATGTGATGAAACCACTGTTTATATATCTTATCCCTGGTTGATAGATGATGCAAGGCCAGGCAATAGGATACTCATTGATGATGGGTTGATGCAACTTGAGGTTGAGGAGAAAAAAGACGATTATCTTGTCACAAAGGTAGTGGAGGGTGGCCTATTAAAAGACAGAAAGGGCGTAAATCTCCCCCATATGAACATAAGGGTGCCATCCTTTACAGAAAAAGATAAGGCAGACCTCGATTTTGGATTGGTGATAGGTGTTGACTATGTGGCCATGTCCTTTGTTAGGAGCGCCTCAGATGTCATGGTTTTAAAAGAGTATATGGCAAATAAAGGCCATAGTATACCCATAATTGCCAAGATTGAAAAGAAAGAGGCCATAGACGATATAGATAATATACTCAATGAGGTAGATGGTATAATGATAGCTAGGGGTGACCTGGGTGTTGAGATGCCCCTTGAAGAGGTGCCACTAATCCAGAAGATGCTCATAAGAAAGGCCAATGAAAAGATGCGGATTGTTATAACAGCAACACAGATGCTTGAATCCATGACACAGCACTCAAGACCTACAAGGGCTGAGGCAACAGATGTGGCTAATGCTGTCATTGATGGGACAGATGCACTTATGCTCTCTGCAGAGACATCAGCAGGGAGATACCCTGTTGAATCAGTAAAGGTAATGGATGCGATAATCACCTATACAGAAAATGAGATGGCAGGGACTTTAACTGGGTTTTCAGGGGAGATAAGCTATCCCATAGGAGATTCAGGCTCCATAGAGCTGGCTGTTGCCCATGCTGCTTCCCAGGCAGCAAGGGATGTTGGGGCAAGGCTCATTGCTGCCTTTACAAGGACAGGTTTTACAGCAAGATTGATATCTAAATTCAGACCTTCAACACCGATTATAGCCTTTTCCCCAGATGTGTTTGTAGTCCGACAGATGTCCATATATCATGGAGTTCAGGCACACTATACCCGAAATCTTAAGAACACAGATGATATGATAAAGGAGGTAAACAGATTCCTCATAAAAAAAGGTCTTGCAAGACAAGGGGATAGGATAATACTTGTTGCTGGCCACCCTGCTACTTCTTCAAACAGGACGAACCTCATGAAGGTCCATGTTGTAGAGGGGTAATCACAATAAAGGTAAAAGACTAATCCCCAAAGTATATATCATCTTCTATTGTAACCCCTTTTCCATTGAATTTGTTTTTAAACTCTTGGTAATCAATGGCAAACAGGGGGCTTACCTCTATCTTTATATGATCTTTTACCTTTGCCCCTGCTCCTTCAACCCACCTCCTGAACAGGGCACACATATCATCCCTTGCCTTCTCAGGTGAATCTACACCTGTCATGTTCTTTACAGGAGAGAACTCTTCTTCCCTTTTGACCTCGATAGCGCAGGTTTTTTTAGCAAGGGGTATGGCATCAAATACAAAGGTCTCGAATTTCCAGACATCTATTGTATTGTCATTGCCTTCAGGTGTCTTTATATCCATAGTCTTTTTTGCACAATGGTAGGGGAGGGCATATCCGTGGCTGTTGAGCCTTTTTACAAATGGTAGTGAAAAGATATGGATTGCAGTATTTCCAGCCCAATAGAGTATCTCTCCCTTTTCATCCAGTGCCTTCATATATGATGGGTCAAGGTCACTATATTCAATAATCCCGTCTTGGCCATTAAAGTTGAGATATACACCCACCTTTTCCTCTACATTCCTTCTCCTAACCACCTTTGTAGATGCCTCTGATTCCGACATATAGTGGTATCCGAGAAACACTGGGTCAGCTATCTTTACAAGGGGATTATCTACCTGACAGTAAAAGAGCTCTGTGTAACCATCAGCGAGGAGCATATCTAAAAGACCTGAATCATTTAGGGCCTTTAAAGAACCACCATGGCCATCAGGGTTAGTGGCTATCTGCCCCCTGTCTTTTATTATGAGTTTTCCATCGGGTGTGAGGGTTGGGAGCATGCCCTGCCTGAAAAAGTAGATATTATCCTCACCTAAACCAAAAAATCTATTATCCTTAAAAAATGTCCTTGTATCTTCATCGTTTTCATGGCTTGTCATTATGATAAGAGGTATCCTGGCAGAGTATCTTTTTGAAATTGCCATGACCTGTTCTGTAAACAACTGAAAGAGTGTCTTTCCCTTAACAGGGGATATCTTAAATGTGCCTTTTGGCCCATCGTATCCAAGCCTTGTCCCTTGCCCCCCTGCAACTATGAGGACAGCTATCTTATTATTTTTTATGAGTTTTTCGCCTAAATCCCTTGCTTTTTCCCTTATGGCCTCCTCCTGAGGTGTCTTAGGTAAAGGGACTATATTGGCAGGTGATATTTTGAGGCCTTCTTTTTTTGTCACGGCCTTTAAAAAATCCCCGTAGATTCTGAAGATTAAATCCAGATCAAAATAGTCCAGTAGATTTAAAAGCCTGTTCTGTTCATCCCCTGTGAGGCCCATGTAGTGGTCAATGATATGCTGTTGATTGTAGAGCTTTAATTTCTCAAGGATCTTCTCTTTCATTTTCCCCTCTATCAAATTGAATAATTTTTATCTTTTTGAAGCCTTGTTTTTTGTCTTCTTTTTCTTCTGCTTTTTATCCCCTTTTAGATACATAATACCGATGAACCCAAAGACAAGGGATATGACAGCAGAAAAAAAGCTATTTATATCACCTTTTGAATAGAATAGATATACCAGGGATATACAAGCAATGACTAGGGA
>JAOAHW010000003.1 GCA_026415015.1 Syntrophorhabdaceae bacterium | reverse complement strand
ACCTTGCTGAAAGATACAATCTAAAATATTATGCTGCATATAAAACCTCACCTAATGCAGAACCCACGCCCAAACAGGTTATAGAGCTAAAAAACAGGATATCCCAATCAGGGATTAAATATATATTCCATGAAGAGATGATCGAACCGAGGATTGCTGATGTCCTTGCAAAGGAGACAGGTACAGAGATTCTAAGGCTACATGGCGGTCATAATATAAATAAAGAGGAGCTGGATAGAGGTGTGACATTCCTCTCTATAATGGAGGAAAACCTGAATAACTTAAGAAGGGGTCTTGAATGTCAATAGAGGTTCTGTCTGTAAAGGACCTATCCTTTCGATACAATTCAACAGAGGTCCTGTCAGGTGTATCCTTCTCTCTTAAAAGTGGTGACTATCTTGCCATTGTAGGACCCAATGGCTCGGGCAAGACTACACTTATAAAGACTGTCCTGGGTTTTTTTGAACCTTCTGCTGGCAGTGTATCTCTGTTCGGATCCAGTCCTTCAAGATTTAATAACTGGGAAAAGATAGGATACCTTCCCCAGAAGCTTGCCTCTCTGAATCCCAATTTCCCTGCGACAGTAAAGGAGATTGTGGCCCTGGGTCTTTTATCAAAGAAGGGGTTCCCAAAAAAAATCAGTTTATCTGACCAGGAGGCTATAGATTATGCCCTTTCCCTTATGGATATTATCCACATCAAGGATGAGTTTATTGGTGAGCTCTCAGGTGGGCAACAGCAGAGGGCCCTTATTGCCAAGGCCCTGGTTAGTGAACCTGAGCTTTTGATCCTTGATGAGCCAACTACAGCCCTGGACCCTGAGGGGAGGGAGAGGTTTTTTGAAACCCTCCAGATACTCAATAATCAGAAAAATCTTACGATAATCATTATTACCCATGATATTGGTACAATAGGCAGATATGCATCCAGGCTTCTATATCTTGACAAGAAGGTAATTTTTTATGGGGGTTTTGATGATTTCTGCATCTCTAAGGAGATGACAGACTACTTCGGTGAATTCTCACAACATATAATATGCCACAGGCACGATTATGGACATGCATGACCTTTTTACTCACGGCTTTATTCAGAGGGCATTGATAACAGGGTTTTTTATAGCAATCCTCTGCTCCACTCTCGGTGTTTTTTTGGTTCTGAGAAACCTTTCATTGATAGGGGATGGCCTTGCCCATGTAACATTTGGCGGTGTGGCTATAGGCCTTTTTTTTCAGTCATATCCCCTTTATGTGGCCCTGCCTATAGTCATGTTAAGCTCCCTGGGGATATTAAAGCTCAAGGAAAAGGCAGGTATATTTGGAGATACAGCCATAGGTATTATCTCCTCCCTTGGGATTGCCACAGGTATTATAATTGCAAGCATTGCTGGTGGTCTGAACATTGATATATTCAGTTATCTCTTTGGTAATATCCTTGCCATAAACACAGGGGAGATGACTGTATCTATTATTTTGTCCATAGGTTTAATGGCTCTTATATACATCTTATATCAAGAACTCGTCTATATCAGCTTTGATGAAGACTCAGCAAGGGTCTCAGGCATAAAGGTAGATAGGATAAATACTATAATCTGTCTTATGACAGCCCTTGCCGTTGTCCTTGCCATGAAGGCAGTAGGGATTTTACTTGTAACATCCCTTCTGATTCTCCCTGCTGTAACAGCCCTCCAGATAGCCAGGAGCTTCAGGATGACTCTTATCATCTCTAATATTGCAGGCATCTTCTCTGTTATATCAGGTATCATCGTTTCTTTTTTTATTAATCTACCTGCCGGTGCAACCATCGTCCTTATAAATTTCATCTTTTTTATTTTTGCCTTTTTATACAAGAATATGGTCAGGTCATCGGTGAGATAGGGTTTTATCTTTAGAATATATAGGGCTACATCTTTTGTGTCTCCATAGATTTTTACCCACCTTGAGGCCGTCATTTCTTTTAATCCTCTTTTGGCATAGATAACAGGTATCTTTTCTCAGTTCCTCGAACAGAGGATCCTGTATATAGCGTCTTATCTTTTTAGAGACAGTCATAAACAACTCTAACAGATACTCATACAGCAGGTCAAGTTATTATGGTCTTAAATCTCTTAAAACTAAAAATGTTTTTATATCTTGAGATAAAAAAACAAATATGTTATTTTCTCAAAGGTGATGGAGTTCACCAATAAACCGCCTTGCATGGCTGATAACTCCTACCGAAAAAATAAGGCACCCTTTATAAACAATTTTTATAGAAATCGAATAAGACAAGGGTGTTAACGGGAGGAGAGATGGAAGATCAAAAAACCTCTTTGAATGTCTCCAGTAGTGCTTATGATTTATCAAGACAGTTGATACAAAAGATTGAGGAGGTCTCAAAAGATTTCCATATTGTATCCCTTAATCGACAGATTGAGGCATGTAAAGGCCTGTTTACAGAAAGCCCTGTCATTGATGTGGCTATCCTCGGTCAGTTCAAGGCTGGAAAAAGTTCATTTATAAACAGCATCATAGGTAGAAAGATACTCCCTGTAGGTGTTATACCTGTTACTACTGTAATCACCCGCATCCAATATGGTGGCCAAGACAGTGCAATAGTGAGATTCTTTGACGGAAAGAGTATAAGAATTGGACTTGACGAGGTAGAAGAATACATATCAGAGGCAAAAAATACTGCTAACCAGAAAAATGTGGAGGTTGTGGACATTGAACTACCTTCCCTTGAACCTTATCCTGGTCTCAGGCTCGTTGATACACCTGGTCTGGGCAGTATATTTAAATATAATACAGAGATGTCTGAGGAATGGCTACCTGAGGTAGGGGCTGCCATAATAGCCATAAGCTCTGACAGGCCTTTATCTGAGAATGACCTTAATCTTATCCGTGAGCTTATGGATTTTACACCTAAGGTTGTAATACTTCTCACAAAGGCAGATATGCTCACCGATGAACAGCAGAGAGAGGTGGTAAAGTTTTTTAAGGATTCACTAAGGCGTGAGTTTAATCAGGATTTTCAGATACTCCTATACTCTATCATAAAAGATACAGAGATATACAAGAGATGGATAGATAAACTCTTATCCAGTCTATCCTATAACCGGGATTCAGAGTTTAAAGGTATCCTCCAGCATAAGGTTCGCTCTATTGCGAGACAGTGTATAAGCTATCTTGATATTGCCCTTAAGACCTCTGCAAGGGCAGATGCAGAAAGGGAGGAGCTTAAAAAGACCATCCTTGATGAAAAGGTAAATTATGAATTGATACAGTCAGAGCTCTCACTCATTGCAAGGGAGAATAAACTCCACACAAGGGAGATTATATCATCATATCTCGATGAAAAACACAGGTCAAAGCTCATACAGAGGCTAATTTTAAGGCTTACCGAAGACATGTCAAGATGGGATGGTAACCTGTGGAGGCTTACAAGGCAGTATGAAGAGTGGCTTATGGAGAACATGACCACTGAGATGGACCACATATCAAGGGCAGATTATAAACAGTTCTTTGGCACATTAAAAAAGGCCCATAATACCATATCCAGGTCTGTAGAGCTATTCAGAAACCTGCTGGACAGGAATATAGAAAAGGTCCTGGGTATAAAACCCAACAGTGTTAACTGGATTGTTGAGGTGTCAGAGCCTGCACATCCTGATGTGGCATTCACTAAGACCTTTGATTTTCACTTTGACCTCTTATGGTTTTTGTTCCCCATGTTCATATTCAGAAAGATCTTTGAAAAACATTTCCTCAAACAGATACCGAGGGTCACAGATATACACTTATCCAGACTCGCTTACCAATGGGAGGTAAGGATCAACAAGGCCATAGATGAGATAAAAGACCGGGCACTTGAGTATGTCCGAAATGAGCTTACCACCATTGATTCGCTCCTTTCCCAGGCAGGGGGTCAGACAGAAAGGATAAGGGCTACAAGGGATGAGATAGCTGAAAAGATTGAGAGTCTTGGTAGTTAGGCTTCTATATTTACATTAAAAACCTTAAAAAATGGATGGGTCTAATTGTGTATCTAAAAATCTTTGTAATCGTATGACCCTGCCTTCCTGCGTAGGTGGCAGGTATCATTACTGAATTTAAGGACAAACCTTGTTTCATCCCTTTCCAGCAGGGTTATTGATGCGGGGTCAAATTTCATATCCCAGAAGTGCTCGTTCCCGATATTTAATAGATACAAAACAATGACCTTGCATATAACCCTGTGGGTAACTATCAGTATGGATTCATTGCCCCCTGTATTTAGTATTTTAATGGCCTTTGATACACGATTCCTTACCATATCAAGGGTTTCTCCACCTTCAACACAGAGTTTCTCTGGGGAGCTCCTCCACAGGTCAAAATCTGTTGTATAGTTTTTCTTGACCTCTTCAACTGTTAAACCTTCCCATATACCGAAATTTATATCTGTGAATTCATCAATTATCTCCACATTGACCCCTGTTTCCTTACTTACTGCCTGTGCAGTCTGAAGTGCCCTTTTTAGGGGGCTTGACAATATCCTGCCTATGCCCTTGTCCTTTAAATACACCCCTGCCATTTCAGCCTGTCTTAATCCATTATTATTGAGTGGGATGTCTTTTGTCCCCCTGAAGACCTCCTCCTTGTTCCATTGGGTCTCACCATGTCTTAAGATGTATAACCTTTTCAATATTACACCTCCTGGAGGAATATAAAACTCGATTCTTATGCTTTTTCAAATATCTCAGGCAATATCCATGCTCCCTGTCCTGTAGCCCTCAAGGTCAAGGGTGATATAGATGAAACCAATATTTGATAGGGCATGGGCTATTTCTTCTCTGTTTTCAATGATTTTTGCCATATCATCCATTCCAGCTTCGATCCTAACTATTGAGCCATGGTATCTAACCCTTATATGTGTTATACCGAGCCTGCGGATAAAGTCCTCTGAAAGTTCAATTTTTTTTAGTATTTGGATATCTATGGGTATACCGTAAGGTATCCTTGTGGCAAGACAAGGGGAGGCAGGCTTGTTGTAGTTGGGAAGGGAGAGCATCTTTGATAGCCTTCTTATTTCATCCTTTTTTAATTCAGCGGTAAGCAAAGGGCTTTGAGCCTTTTTTTCAATGCATGCCCTTCTACCAGGCCTTGATTCATTTAAGTCATCAAGATTAGAACCTTCTACTATACTATTAAACCCCCTTTCTTCTGCCATGTTCCATAACTTTTCAAGGAGCAGGCTTTTACAATGATAGCACCTCTGCCTGTCATTTTTTATAAATTTTGCATCTGACATAACTGGTATATCTTCCACTGTATATTCAGCCCCTATTCTCTCTGCCAGTGTTTTAGCCTCCTCAATCTCTCTTTTAGGGAATAGCGAAGAGGACCCAATAATAGCAAGGACATTTTTTTTACCCACTGCATCGATGCATGCCTTGAGAAGTAGAGTGCTGTCTACCCCTCCTGAAAAGGCAACGACCACGTTTTTCAGGTCTTTTATTATAGCCTTCAATCTCTCGTATTTTTCAATTAATTCCATATGTTATATTCTTAAGAGAAACAAAAAAGCCCTGGATTTCATAATCCAGGGCCTCCTTTAGTGCGATTTTTATTACACCTTATGCTGGAGCCTGTCCAGGGTCTCAAAATATGCCTCAATCCTCGTCCTTATCTGTGTCTCTGAGTAGAATCTCTGGTCACCCATATCGCTCTCAAAAACAAGGGCTGGTATCCCTGTCCTCTTTACAAGGACATCCTTTAATGTGGGTACAGCAAAGGATACGGCTTTACAGCTCCTGTTCATGAACATTATCATTCCATTCATAGAGTATCTCTTAAATAAGTCCATGGCCATATCTGCCCTGTCCTCAAGGGTTGAGTTTGAGAATCTTGAAACATAGTTTTCTGCAAGGGTGAGAAGCGGGTCTTTGTTGAGGTCAAATTCAAAACTCCACGCATGGACATAGAGGGATGTAAGTATAACACCACCGTAAGAACCAAGTAGCTTTGCATGGTCACTAAATTTGAACCAAACAGGGAGGTTTTCCCAGTAGAGACGGTATTTTTCTTTATCCTTGGGTAAAACGCCTATGCCTTTATCTGCCTTTTCCTGGAACTCATCACACAGGGTCTTGTAATATTCAACACACTCAGGTGTTCCTCTCCTGTAAACAGCTATTGCCATTCCTATAAGGGCGTCAAATATACTTATTGGTGATGGTTTATACTGAGCCATATCGAGGAATCTCTTGTAAAGGATACTGGATTCAGCAGAGTATTTCATAACCTCTTTTAGTCTGTCATAGTCAAATTTTTTCTTTGTAATCTCTTCAAGAAAGCTTATTAATTCTTTAAGCTGGAGGACACAGTATTTGATAATCTCCTCCCTTGCCTTCTTGTCCATTATGTATTCAGGGGTGTCAAAGACAAAGACAGGGAGATTTCCTTTTCTGGCAAGGACCTGAAACCATTTGGTGAGGGTGAAACACTGGGCATTACAGGCAAGGAAGAGGTCTGGTTCTGGTATACCCTTTGTTACTGTTATACCTGTCTCTCTGTAACCAAGGTCACTCCTTGCATAGGCGCATAAATGGCTTGTATAACCGAGATTTTCTGTGACAGAACAGAGCTGGATACCCTTTTTTGCAGTAAGGTTAGCCACAGCATGGTTTTCAGGATATATAGGTACTATATCATGGGCAACGAATATCTCAACAGGTGATATGGCAGTTGTGTAACCAATAAGTTTACCAAGTTCATGGGCACGAAATGCCTCATTCATATAATCTTCTGTAATCTTTTTGGATAACATCTGTGCCTTTGAAAGTTCTTTTTTTGGTTTATCGGTTTTTGGTGTTTCACTCATAAGGAGCCCCCTTTCAAGGATTCAAAAAATGCCTGAAGTCTTGTCCTCAGGTGGGAAAGTGATAGAGTCTGATACTCTGTATCAAGGACATGCATTGGTATACCTTCTTTTCTAATCATCTTCTTTAGGTCAGGCAGGTCATACTCCTGGGATTCGCAGAACTCTATATGGATATATATCACTGCCTTTGCATTATTTTCTTTGTATAGAGCCTTTATCTCTTCAAAGTTTCTGTAGACATTATCATGGATAGGGGAGAAGAAATTCCTGTTCATATGTCTGTCAGCTAAGGCATCTATAGGGTTTCCATTGTCAGGCACTATACCATCAAGATATCTTGAGCCTGTTACAAGGGTATCGGCTACTATGTTTAGCTTGATCTCATCAAAGAGCCCATAGACCTCTGGGGGATCACAGGTGATGCCAGCAAGGACTATGTCAAGGTAACCATCACCTTTTTTTGGCGCCAGACTGTCCTTTATCTTTTTCAGGCTCTTATTAAATTCTTCTTTATCTACCTGCATAGAGAGTTTTACAAGGGAAAAGAATTCTCTGTTTGTAATGGTTTCAGGATTTTTCTTTTTAATGTCATATATCTCCTTGAGAAGCCTTTTGTTTTCATTATACAGACTAATTGCATTTTTTAAATCATTATCTGTTATACCTATCCCTGTCCACTTGCCCATTGATTCAATAAGCCTTTCTATCTCCTCTTTGACCCAGTATCTTGCACTTGGCCTGTCTACCTGACGGGGTGCGAGGAAACACTCCACATATTTATCTGGAAAGCTTATCCTCCAGATGTCAGACAGATGCTGTGTGGTATCACAGACCTGAGGAAGGACAAAACCATCAAAGAGGTCTCCCTCATAGCTCAATACAAGCTCAAGGTTGCTCCTTGCAAGAGAACAGGCATTATCAGGCAGGCGGCTCGGGGCTTTTTTTAGTGGTTTATCAGTACCAACGAGAGTAACTGGAAGGAATCCAAAGGCATATATGACCTCCTCTGGCACGTCAGCAATAGTGCTACCTACAACCTTTTTACCCTTTTCCTTTGCCCATTTCCTAATGGATGGGAATGGATCTTTCGTATACTCTACAACTTCCTTTAGGCTTAAGTTGTCCCACATAGATCCTCCAGATTTTAAGAAAAATTTCACATATTATAAAAAGCCATTTATTTTTTGTCAAGGATAGAATTTCTAAAAAAAATCAATAGTTATTTTTGTTTTTTGGAGATTTTGTATCTCTTAGGGATTAGATAGAATTTAAAAAATAGGCCTGTGAATAACATAATAGCGCTTAAAATCTGACCCATTGTGAATATTCCTAACATGTATCCGAGATGGGCATCAGGTTCACGAAAAAATTCACAGAATATCCTGAAGATCCCATATAGTATAAGAAACATGGCAAAGACATCGCCATCATATTTTTTTCTATCTTTATAAAACCACAGGATTATAAATAGGCACATGCCTTCGAGGAGTGCCTCGTATATCTGTGAGGGGTGTCTTGGCAATGGCCCTCCGTCAGGGAAGACCATAGCCCATGGAAGATTAGATGGTCTCCCATATAGTTCTCCGTTAATAAAATTGCCTATTCTTCCCAATCCGAGACCTACAGGACATGTAGGTATAATAAGGTCAGCGACCTTGAAGAAGTCCATATTGTTTTTCTTTATAACAAGATAACCTGCTATAAATGTACCAATTAGCCCTCCATGGAAGGACATACCTCCATGCCAGAGGACAAATATCTCCAGCGGGTTATTTAGATAAAATCTGAGGTTATAAAAGATTATATAACCAAGTCTTGCCCCTACAATAAGACCGATTATTAGATAAAAATACAGGTCATCCACAAATTGCCTTTTTATATCAGAGAGCCTGTGCCTTATCTGATAAAGGACAAGGAGATAAGAGGCTGCAAAACCAAAGACATACATAAGTCCATACCACCTGAGAGACAGAGGCCCTATCTTAAAGATTACAGGGTCTATGTGGGGAAATTGCATCCCTTATTCCTTTCATTGAAATAAGACATTATCTTTTATCTGCCTCCACAAACTGTCTGCATCTGTGAAGACCATGCCCTTTAACCCATAGGCCCTTGCCTTTTCTATGTATGGCTTTGTGTCGTCTATATAAAAAACCTCATGGGGAGAGACATCAATCCTATTAAATATCTCATCAAATATCCTTTTTTTAGGTTTTTTTGCATGAACCTCATAGGATAGAATCCACTCATGGAAAATATGTATTATTGGGTATTGTTCTTTTATATATGTAAAATGAAGTTCATTTGTGTTGCTCAAGATAAAGAGTGGATAACCCATCTCTTTTAAATCAATAATAATCTTATTTACCTTATGATCTTCCTTGAATATGGGGGTCCATATATCTTTAAAGTCTTCAAAACTCATCTCAAGGCTATATCGCCTTTGGATTGTATCAAAGAATTCCTCTGAAGACATGAAGCCTTCCTCATAAGGGTTTATAAGGCCATTTTCCCAATCAAATAGATACATAAACATCTCTTCAGAGGTAAATAACCCTTTTTTTGACGACCATTTAAGAAGTTTCTCTGGTATCTGCCTGTGGTCAAAAGGTAGTATAACATTTCCTAAATCAAATACAAAAAGTCTAATCATATATAAATACCTTTGTAGGATTTAAGTCTTCATAGATTTTAAAGGGGTCGTATATATGCTGCCAGCCGCATATATGAAAAAACCTCTTTTCATTATGACACCTCATAAGAAGGGATATCCTATCTTTCATAAAAATATCCCTTATTCGCATCTCCTCGTTATACTCAAAGGTCCTAATGCCTTTTTCAAAATATAGCTTTGCAAATAATATCTCTTTTTGAGTATTGCCATCATCCTCTAAAGCCATCAGAGACTTGAGATTATCAATATCCAATAGACTATCTATGTCTTTTAACTTTATGAGAGAGAATATATCCATGTCTATAAGATAGATAAAGCCCCCATGTTTTTGAATATAATCCTGAGCCACCTTATATTCATAAGGTATCTCTAAATAAGTGCAGATGTCTTGGATATGCCTATTTGTGCTAATATCTATATGGCCTTTTATCTTTTTCAGATTTTCCTCAAGCCTCTGCTTATAGAAATCACCCATTTTTTCCCTGAATGTCAAGCCATAATTGGATAGTTCTAATGTTATAACCTGGGGCATCTGTTTATTAAGCCATGACATCAGCCTATCTCTGCTCGAAACATCCCTGTGGACAATCCCCAGCATAAAAAAAGTCTTATCAAGTTCTACCATTTTATACGAATTTAATTAGCATAAGAGGTTTTGTTATATCATTATAAAGCTATTCATCTTTTTTTATAAATGTGAAAAGATTGTGTCAAGGAATTTCTTGTAGGTGGTTTGAAAAGGGCGGTTAAATTCCCCGCCCTTTTTGATTTGACTGGTTTTATTTTTTAATGTTAGGTCTCACCATGATATTTAAATGAGATATTGACCCTTGCCCTGTATGAGGTAACCTTGCCATTTTCAATTGTCATATCGAGCTTAACAATCTCTGCAATCCTTAAATCTTTTAATGTCTTAGAGGCAGTTTCAACTGCTGTCTTTGCTGCATCTTCCCATGACTTTGTGCTTGTCCCCACAATCTCTATTATTTTGTATACGCTATCTGGCATTTAACCCTCCTTTTATTGTTTTGTTGAAACATGTTAGATATAACCTTTCACCCCCCTCCCAAAGCATTTGATGTTTTGAACAAGCAGCAGATGAAATGCATCCTATTCTCTATTGGTTAGCATTCAGATTAAAATTTGTCAATAAGGAATGAAAAAAATATTATTTTTTATCTGTGGAGATGACAAAAAAGGGTGGTTTCAATAGTATATCATCATAGATATTTTTGTGATGGAGGTAAAATACAGAGTCTAAATCAACAAAATCAAAGACCCCATTACCAGAGGCCATGTATATCCCTGTTGATAGCCCTACCATAGTCTCTGTCATGCACCCTACCATTAGCTTAAGTCCGTGTTTTCTTGCAGTGTTCGTTATATTTAAAGACTCTGAAACACCGCTTTTAGCCACTTTGATATTTACGCCATCGCAGAGGCCATATGATGTCACCCTGGTCATATCATCTCCATTGAATACTGTCTCATCGAGGATAATAGGAATCCTTGAATTTTTTTTAACAGCCTCCATCCCTTTATAATCATTCTTTAAAAGGGGTTGTTCAAACAACTGTATATCAAAGCCTTTTCTTTCTATTTTTTCTAAAAATCTCATTAGACTATGGGCAGTAAAACCTTGATTACCGTCAAGTCGGATATGAAAGGCACCCAGAGAATTCGATAAAAAACCGTATATATAGGATAATAGCTTTATATCTTCTTCTATATGCCCGCTTACCTTAATCTTAAAGATTTTAAAACCTTTCTTTACAGAGTATCTAAGCCATCTATCTAGGGGCTCTTTTTCTGTGATAAAGGGTATTGTTATATCTGTTTCAATCTCATTTGTCTTTGAACCCCAGAATTGATGTTCATTTTTGTTCAGTGTTTTAAGATACGCCCTGAACAAGGCTACCTCAAGGCCTGATATGGTCATGGGAAAATCTCTGTAATCTTTTCTGAGAAGACCTATTTTTTCATTATAAATGTCTATGGGAGTATTTATTAAACCTGGTAGAATCTTTTTAAGAAAACCTTTTATTGATTCAAGGTCCTCAAATCTTGATACAAAGCTTGTGGGGCATTCACCTGTGCCTTCAAGGCCATTATTGAGCCTAACCTTCACAATGATACTTTTTAGAAGATTTTTTTTGCCCAGGGAGGTGGAAAACAGAACCATAAGTGGTCTTATAACCTCTTTTATTGATATGTCTTTTATGAGTGTCATTTAAATGCCTTATGCCTGCAGAAATAGATACGCCTCTTATCTATGACCAGTTTATTACCTCTAATGTCTTTTAAACTCATGCCGAATCTCTTTTCAAATGTGATCTCTCTTACAGTGGTTCCTGTCTCATAGGCCTCTATTAAAGTTTCACCTCCAGCATAGAGCATAACATGGTGTATTATACTATATTTTTGCCTCTCCGAAATAAATAGAAGATCCCCTGGTTTTATAT
>JAOAHW010000215.1 GCA_026415015.1 Syntrophorhabdaceae bacterium | reverse complement strand
CTATAAGGTCATCTATGATGGTGGTGCATATAGCTCCACAGGCCCAATTGCCACATCTATTCCATTCTATGTCTATGAGGAGTGCTATCGCTTCCCCAATGTCCGTTACAATGGATACAGGGTATTTACAAATAAAGGCATAAGGGGCATGTATGGTTGTCACGGAAGGGCATTCCTTGCTGGTAATGAATCCCAGATGGATATCATGGCTAAGGAACTCGGTCTTGACCCTGTTGATGTCCGCTTGAAAAACGGCCTTACACCCGGTGAGATAACAGCTACAAAATCAAAGATATCAAGCTGTGGTCTAAAAGAGGCTATAGTAGAGGCTTCAGAAAAGACAAACTTCAAGAAAAGGTGGAACAAAAAGGAAAAGAACAAGGGTATTGGTATGGGATGTGTGGCTATTATGTGTGGATTTCCCATGGGTTTCCGCTCAGGCTCATCATGCTATGTGAAGATAAACGATGATGGACAGGTGACCCTTGTGACAGGCCTTGTAGATAATGGTCAGGGCAATGAGTCCATGGTTATACAGGTGGCATCAGAGGTCCTTGGTGTTCCCATGAAGGATATAAACCTTGTTAATGCAGATACAGAGGTGACAAACCTTGACCCTGGTGCATACTCACAGGCAGCAGCGTATGTAGGTGCAAATGCTGTTAAGGCAGCCTGTGAGAATGCCCGTAAGAGGATAATTGCCATTGCATCGGAAAAATTAGGTGTCCCAGAGACTGATATTGACCTGAAAGACAATATTGCATATTCCATAAAACATCCTGATAAGAGGATGCCTATCTCCTGGATAGCAAGAGAGGCATTCTTTAGAGGTGAACCAATAGTTGCCACAGGCTCTTTCTTCCCGGATATAGACTTTGAAAGGGAATGGGTCACAAGGCCTTGGGGTCAGATGGCAGGGACATTCTCCTTTGGTGCATCTGTGGCAGAGATAGAGTTGGATGAGGAGATAGGTAAAATCAAGGTCCCGAGATTCACTGCAGCCCATGACTGTGGAAGGCCTATTAATCCCATGGCTGTTGAGGGACAGATGGAGGGCTCTATACAGCAGGCAGGCATTGCCACTATTACAGAGGGCAATATGTGGTACAGGGGCTTTTTATTGAATCCTGACCTCCTGGAATACAAGGTGCCCCTTGCCTGTGATATGCCTGAAATAGATACTATCATAGTGAGCTCTTATGACCCAAAAGGTCCATTTGGTGCAAAGGAGGGCGGTCTCACTGTGAGGATGAATGCCTATAGTGCCATAGCCTGTGCCTTTACCAATGCCACAGGCATCCTCTTTGAGGAGCTACCTCTCACACCTGATAAGGTATTAAATCTCTTAGAGAAAAATAAGGGGGTCAAGTGATGATTCTACCAAGCTTTGAATATAAAAAGGCACAGACTATTGATGAGGCACTGGAATTATATAAAAAATATAATGGAGAGGCCTTTTATCTTGCAGGGGGAACAGACCTTATACCACTACTTAAACATAGGCTATTTAATCCAAAGGCAGTGATTGATCTAAAGGGTATTGAAGAGCTAAAGACAATAAAGAGAAAAAGAGGCAATCTTTTAGTTGGACCAAATGTAACACTATATGAACTAAAAGAAAATCCCGAGGTTAAAGAGAACCTGCCCTGTCTTTTTGAATCCCTAAATGCCACATCATGTGAGACCCTCCAGATGAGGGGAACTATAGGAGGCAACATAATGCAGAATACCCGTTGCCTCCAGTATAATAAGTCCTTAGAATGGAGGACTGCAAGGGGTTTCTGCTATAAGATGGGTGGCAAAACCTGCAATGTTGTCCTCAATGCACGGTCATGTTTTTCTAATTACTGTGGCGACAATGCACCTGCCCTTATGACAGTTGATTCTAAGGTAAGGCTCGCAGGGCCTCAGGGGGAAAGGACATTAAAGCTTGAAAAGCTCTTCAGCGGTGACGGAAAGGATCCTTTCAATATAAAACCAGGTGAATTTATCACAGAGATTACCATTCCCTTAAAAGAGACAAAGGGGGCATATGAAAAACTCGCTGTAAGGGGCTCAATAGATTATCCCCTCGTGGGAGTTGCAGTAACTGTTATGGATGAAGTTGCAAAGGTAGGCGTAACAGGGATAGGTCCATCACCTCGTTTATACGAGATAGAAAAAATAAATAAGAAGGAGATAGATAAAATAGCAGGTAAGGCATATGAGGATGCAAAACCTGTTGTAAATGCAGTACTTACACCTGCTTACAGAAAAAAGATGGTAGGTGTATTGATAAGAAGGGTATTTGCAAGAATAGAGAAGGGAGGTAGCAGATGAAGACAGTAAAGGTCACATTAAATGTGAATAATGAAAAGGTAAAACTCCAGGTAAAACCATACGAGACCCTTCTCGAGACACTCAGGGAGAGACTTTCTCTTACAGGTGCAAAAGAGGCATGCAGCCTTGGCTCATGTGGTTCATGTACAGTCCTTGTCAATGGGACACCCATGAGGTCATGCCTCATACTCACGCCTGAGGTTGATGGCGCATCCATTACAACTATTGAGGGCCTAAGGGAAGGTGATAGGCTCCATCCCCTCCAAGAGGCCTTCATGGAAAAGGGTGCTGTCCAGTGCGGGTTCTGCACCTCTGGTATGATAATGACTGCCAAAGGGCTTTTAGACCGTAACAAAAAACCTACAAAGGCTGAGATTATAAAGACTATATCGTCCAATATATGCCGATGCACAGGTTATAAGAAGATAGTAGAGGCAGTGGAGGAGGCATCAAAAAAGATAATTTAATCCTTTACATATTGTCTCTATTGACTTTATGACAGGCCAGGTTTATAGTAATCCTAAGAGGTATAGATATGAAGGTAAATGTAAGGGTTGAATCTAATCTTAGGATAAAGAATCTATTTGAACCGCCTTTTTATATTGACCTTGGTGAGGATGAGGCAGATCTAAAAGGGCTACTGAAGAACCTGAAGAGACTCTATCCTTATATGAGGTTTATAGAGAGCGATGAGATGGGCGATGACCTACGTCATGTCTATCTCAATGGCGTGAGTCATTTTACCTTTCCTGAGGGTCTGAATAAAAAGGTCAAAGAAGGAGATACAGTCCTTGTAGAGGCATATATGGACCCCCTTGCAGGTGGTTGATTGAAACAGCCCTTTAGACTGTAGTTAACCTGTAACCATATTAAAGGCAATAGAAGGGATTATATAACAATTTCCTTTATACTCCTCGGGTTTTATATCTCTATTTACTATCTGATAAAAGGGTATATTTAATCTTTCAGAGAAATATCTCCCTGATGTTGAAAGGCTCGTTTCTCCTTCCTTTGCTTCAAAAAGTGCTAATGGTTTACCGTCTTCAATAAGAACAAAATCTACCTCCCTTTTTTCCCTATCGCGGATATACATTATTTCATATACACCTACGCCAGTCTCTGTAAGCCTTGTTGCCATCTTTATAAGCGTCACAGCTATAAAATTTTCAAACCTGAAGCCTCTGTCTTTTACATTTGTCCAATCAAAAAAATATAGTTTTGTCTCTTTTTTTATTGAACGGGTTAAAGACCTGTGCCATGGTCTTATGGTAAACACCAGATAGAGCGTTGATAAAATCTGTATCCAATTTGTAATGGTTGCATGATGGTATGATAGGTCCTCACAGAGTGAATTTATACTGAGCGGCGAGCCCACTCTCTCAGGAAGAATCTCAACAAGCTGTTCTATGCCTCTTAAATCTGAAATTTTTGTAAGATCTCTTGTTTCCTCTTTAGTAATGAGTGTTTTGTATTCCCGCTGCCACCTTGTGAAAAACCTTTTAGATGATCTGCTCAAGGGTTCAGGGAATCCACCATACAACATGAGGCGTTCATAATTGTCATGGTAATTTTTTGTATTTACTGAACGAATAAGTCTTATGAATGCATCACCACTACTAAATATTGAGCCGTCTTTTATAATATATGAAAAGTCAGATATGATTTCTGGCAATCCAATCGGTAAAAGCTGATATAAAAAATATCTACCTATTAAAGAATCGCCTGTTTTTCTAAAATAACCAAGTCTTGCACTCCCTGTTACTAAAAGCATCATCTTTTCTTTACTTATGTCGTATATGCCTTTTAATATATCCCTCCAGTTTTTTTGTTTATGGATCTCATCAAAGACTAATGGTACAGGATAATCATTGTATCTCTCATCTATAAGGTTTTTAAAAATAAGGGGATTTCTTTTATATTGAATGATGGTTGAAGGATTATCCCAGTTGAAATACATATCTTCCATTTTCATTTCTTTTAGCCACTCAAGAGCAAATGTAGTCTTTCCTATTTGTCTGGGGCCAGTTAAGAAAATCATTTTATCAGTGTTTATCTCAGGGTCAAAGATATAGTCTCTTGCTATGCGGGTAATCATAGTAACATTTTATATGTTATTGTAAATTTGTCAATACATTTTTACTGTTGTATGTAAATTTATCATGTATAACAGATTTTAAAAAGGCTTTTTTATTCAGCGCTTAAATAAAAAGGGAAGTGGATAGTTATTTTATCTTCAATAAATTTTATAATTGCCTCTGCAAGTCCCTCAGGTGTTGAGGCATCCTCCCAGTTGAAGTCTGATTCGCTGCCGTCCAAGGGTAACATGAAAAAATTCATAAGCCTTGCCTCCCGCCATTTAGGCATGGCATATATGAATTCCTTTATGCCATGTTCCACTTCCATATCTATTTTGTCTATACCCCAGATGGCAAGCTGGACGCAATAGAGACACGATGAATCAGGTTCCTCACCAGCACAGATAAGCATCTCCCTGGACTTATTGTTCAATGGAAGGTTATTTAATTCCTCTAAGGTCTTTTTCATATCAGAGGATTTATATTACCATGTAGTTACTTCATTTTCAAAAAACTTTTTAACCCATCGAAAATATGGTATTTTATAGTGTCATGTTTAGGGGTTTGATAATCACACTTATCGCAGCCTTTATATCCATTATGCCTTCATACACCATCTCTTCTGATGTATACGAAAAGAAGAGACAAGAGATGGTGAGACATGATATAGAGGCACGAGGCATAAAGGACAAAAAGGTCCTGTCTGCCATGTTAAAGGTAAAAAGACACCTTTTTGTAGACCCATCCCTCATGGACAAGGCATATAATGACCATCCCCTCCCCATAGGTGAAGGCCAAACTATATCGCAGCCTTATATTGTGGCACTTATGACAGAGGCATTGTCCCTTAAAGGAAATGAAAAGGTCCTTGAAATAGGCACAGGTTCTGGATACCAGGCAGCAATACTTGCCGAGATTGTAAAAGAGGTCTACACCATAGAGGTGAATAAAAATATATATGAAATGGCATCGAGGCGACTCAAAGAACTCGGTTATGAAAATATAAAAGTCAAATTAGGTGATGGCTATCAGGGTTGGAAGGAATATGCGCCTTTTGATGCCATAATGGTTACTGCAGCAGCAAGGCATATCCCACCACCACTTATTGAACAGCTGCAAGAAGGCGGAAGGCTTGTAATACCTGTTGGTAATACCCTTTTTTATCAGAATCTTACCCTTGTTCGAAAAGAAAAGGGCAAGATTATTACTAAAGATATCTGCGGGGTAAGATTTGTTCCCATGATCGGTGATGCACAGAAGAAAAAATAATTATTTTTATAGACTTTTTATAATCATAGTTACTTACCCAATCTATCTCCCTTTGCATGTTGCAATCATCTTTTTTTGAAAAAATTGCAAGGTATATATACCAAAGACATCATTAAAGTCCATGATGGGGTGGAGATGGGGTTTTAAAGTTAGTCATCAGGCTTTTCTTTATAAAATTCTCTTATCTTATTCTGTAGATTGCTATTCAGTCTGTTCAACCTTAATGCCTTAAGGTATTGTTCCTCTGCGAGCTTAAAGAACTTTTTATTTTTATCCCTATCATACAAATATATCTCTTCATAAAAAGAGCCTGCTGTCTCATGGATGCTTGAAACAGCATAACCGAAAAGATTGGCAAGCATAAGATTTTGATATGCTGCCTTTAAATCCCTGTTTCTCATTGATTTGTTATACCTATTAAAAAACATAAACCCGACAACTGGTGGATACACAACCATAAAATAA
>JAOAHW010000168.1 GCA_026415015.1 Syntrophorhabdaceae bacterium | reverse complement strand
AATTATAGCAGCACCAAGCATAGGACCAAGGAAACTAAACCAGCCGCCGAGGAGACACATAATAAGTATCTCCAGAGATAGTGTCCAGAAGAGCATATCAGGGAATACAGTATTATCCACAACAACAAAGAGGGAGCCGGCAATACCAGCAAAAAAACCTGCAAGTACAAGGGCAAGGAGTTGATGGCGTTTTACATTTATACCTATCATCTCGCTTCTAATGGGGTTATCCCTTATACCCTGCAGGGCACTCCCAAAAGGTGATTTTATAACTTTATACATGAGTATAAAACAGATTATTGTTACAATAAGGGTAAAATAGTATGCACTTGTGGGGGATGATATTAGCTCAGGTAATGGTACCCCATGAATGCCATCATCACCACCTGTAAAGGAATACCACCTATAGACTATTATCCATACAAGAGAACCTAAAGAGATCTGAAGCATACCAAAATAGAGTTTGGATAGCCTTATACAGATAATACCCATAATAAGGGACAGGAGGGCAGACACAAGGGGCCCTATAATGAAGCCAAGCCATGGGGTTAATCCTGATTTAATAATCATCAGTGCAGTGGCATATGCGCCTGCACCATAGAATACAGCGTGATGGAACTGAAAGATCCCGCCATATCCAAGCGCAAGGTTCAGGCTAGTGGCAAGTAGCCCTGTTAACAAGATAATAGATGTCAGGTATATGTAGAATCTCGGCAGTACCAAAGGCATTATTAAGAGCAAAAACAGCACAACTAAACCCCATATCATGCCCTTTCCTTTTAAAAAACCCTTTACCATAACACCCCTACTACCACGTTGATCTAAATAGGCCTGTTGGCCTGAACAATAACACCACTATAACTGCTGCATAAGGAAAGACTATACCAAACTGTGGCCATATGAGTATACCAAGAGACTGGGCAAGACCAAAGATAAGGGCACCTAGTAGTGCCCCCCAGATATTACCCAGCCCTCCCATAATAACTATGAGAAATGCCTCCATAATGAGTGTATGGTCCATACCAAGGGTTACACTCGTTGTAGGTGCCACAAGGGCACCACCAAGGCCTGCAAGGAGGCAACCTATAATAAAAACAGATGCAAATACCCAGCTTACATTTATACCCACTGCACCCACCATCTCCCTGTCTACTGCTGCTGCCTTTGCAATCTTTCCTATTTTTGTCTTATTAACAATAAGCCATAGGCCAACAGCTACAATAGGACCCACAATCAATAGAAAAAAATTATAGAGGGGGAATGGCAACCCTCCCAAAAGATATACATAACCCTGAAAACTTGGTGGGACAGGTACTGATTTATACTCTGCCCCCCATATAATCTTTACAAGGTCTCCAAAAACAAGAGAAAAGGCAAATGTGAGGAGAAGTAGCATCAAGTGTTCGCGCTCGTATAGATACTGAAACAGGCCTCTTTCTGCTATGAGGCTCACCAGTGCCACAACAAGGGGTGCAATGATTATGGACATCCAGAACCCGAGGTTTCCCCCGCCAAAAAATAAAGATGTTGTATATGCAGTAAAGGCACCGATCATATAGAGGGAGCCGTGGGCTACATTGGGTATTCTCAGGACTCCGAGTATGAGGCTTAATCCTGAGGATACAATAAAGAGTATGGTTGTCCTGCTCAAGCCCACAAAAATCTGACTCAAAACCTTAGGTGAAAAGATTGCGCCTATATAGTCCATATTTAGCAAATGAGGTTATTTTTTATAGGTCCTTATCTTTCTAATCTCATCACAAGTGGGCATATAATCTTTACCCTGAATGACCTCGATATCACCTGCTATAAGGAAATCATATTTCGGGTCTTTTTTGGTCTTGCCGAAATACATAGGTAGAACAAGTTGATGGTCACAGGCCCTTATCTGGAGTTTACCGACAGGGCTATCAAGGGTCATATCCTCAAGGGCATTGATAAATTTTTCCTTATCAAAACTACCCACCTTTTTATATGCCTCTGCAATAAACATGGCTGTCATATATCCAGAGAGCGCACCTATCCTGGGCTCCCTGTTATATGCCTTTTTGAATTCATCAACGAATGCCCTGTTAGCTGGTGTATCAGGATAGTAGAAGAAATAGTTTGCTGTTCCATAGACACCCTCAGGTGCATTCTGTCCCTGAGGTTTCAGCACTGAGAGTTCTGTGGCTGTGTGCTGATAGAAGGGTATCTTCTCGGCAAGGCCTGTTGCCTTTGCTGCCTTCTGGAAGTTGACCATGCCTGCACCACCTGTTGCCACAATTATAAAATCAGGTTTTGCAGCAAGTATCTGAGTTATATAAGGCGTAAAATCTGCCTCGCCTACCTTCCACCACGTCTGTCCTACAAGTACAGCCTTTGGATTATATTTTTGTACATTCTCCCAGACGTTATTTGCTATGGAGTGTCCATATTCATAGTCATCACCAGCTATCCAGTATTTGGTATATGGCTTCTTACCAAGGGCATATCCAGCGGCCCTACCTGCCATCATGGCATTCTCATTCATATTAAATACATACCTGTGGCCTTTATCAACAACGATCTTTTCGCTCTTTGAAAAGGTCACAAAGAAGGGTATCTTTTCTTTTTTTGCAAAATCAGATACAGCAAGGGCAGTGGCGCTGTTTATGGTACCCATAAGTATGTCTACCTTTTCTTTAAGGACAAGCTCCTTTGCCATGGCAAGCCCTATATCAGGTTTGAATTTCTCATCCCTTGTTGTGAATTCTATCTTTCTACCCAAAACTCCACCTTTTGCATTGATTTTTTTAACAGCCATCTCAAAACCATCACGGACATCTATTGTAAATGTGCTTGGAGGCCCTGTATAGGTATCAACAATACCAACCTTGAGTGTCTTCTGTGCATATGAGGATGGAACTACAAGGAAAAACCCTGAAAGAAAGACAAAAAGGAGAGAAAAGAAAAAAACCTTTTTCATAAAACACCTCTCATAATTGATTTTATTTTTCTTAAACCCCAACCTTATACTTTATTGTTTTTAAAACATAAGAATTTTTTTGTCAACATATAAATAAAGACTTTTAATAGAAGTCTTAAATTTGATGACTAACCTTTGTTTTTTTGGTATTTTTACTATAGTTTTTTAAATTTTTAGAAGGGAAGGACATCATGGAGATAAGATTGAGACATAATCTCTGGGGTAACAGAAAGGGTATAAGATTAAATCTATCAGATAGCTGGCGGATATCAGTTTTGAATATGGCAGGGGATAAAAAGCCTTTGCTTAAAAGGGATGAGATAAGGGCTAGTGTCTTATCCTTAGCACCACTGGTAAAAAACAAAAAAGAGGTCTGTGTGGCCTTTGATGACCTTTCAAGACCTACAAAGGCATTTAAGATAGTGCCTTTCCTTATAGAACTCTTTGAAAAGAGTGGCATACGGGATGAACAGGTAAGGTTTATCTGTGGGCTCGGCACCCATGCTGCCCTCGACA
>JAOAHW010000148.1 GCA_026415015.1 Syntrophorhabdaceae bacterium | reverse complement strand
GACCACCTAACAGGTATTGAAAGACCTGTTGATACCCTCTCTGGAGGAGAAATATTCCTTGCATCCTTTTCCCTTGCCCTTGCACTATCGAGGCATATCCAGACAATGAAGGCACGCTCCATCCACTTTTTCTTCATAGATGAGGGCTTTGGAACTTTAGATGACGAAACCTTAAGTGCTGTCACAGGTGTGATGGACAGGTTAAGAAATGAGGATATCCTTGTGGGATTCATAACCCACAGAAAAGAGTTAAAGGAGATTGTATCCGCCCAGATTATAGTAAACAAATCCACTACAGAGGGAAGTAGACTCAGGGTGGTTGTTTAGTAAAGTAATCAGAGGACCTTTACTGGTACTACTAAAGGCCTTGAAAGACTAATGAATCTAACCTATTAAATGACTAATCAGTTATTACTGATAAAGGATACGTCAGTGAAAAAAACAGACCCTGTTAAAAAAACCTTATCATGTATGAGATGCATTCTAAATCAATGGGTGTTATGTACAGGGTTTATTGTGTTATGTTAAAATAATTAAAATTGAGGTTAAATGGAATTTAAAATCATAGAGTCTGATGCTAAAAATATTTTAAACGCCTCAAAAGTCTATAAATATACTATAAATCCCTATACAGGGTGTACCCATGGCTGCCATTACTGTTATGCAAGGTTTATAAAAAGGTTCTTAAATATCAATAATGATTGGGGAATATTTGTCCGTGTAAAGGTGAATGCGCCTATACTGCTTGCGCAAGAGATAAGAAGAAAGAAAAGGGGTGAGGTATGGATAAGCGGCGTCTGTGACCCCTATCAACCCATAGAAGAGAAATATGAGCTAACTAAAAAGTGCCTTGAAATTCTAATAGATAATGGCTGGCCTGTCTATATACAGACAAAATCACCCCTGATACTTCGGGACCTAAAACTACTCAAATCATCCCCTTATGTAGATGTTTATCTAACAATAACTACAGGAGATGATAAGATACGCAGGCTTTTTGAACCCGATGCCCCTCCAATAGAAGATAGGATAAACACATTAAGGCTACTCCACAAAGAAAATATAAGAACACACATCATGATAGCACCCCTATTAATAGGTGCAGAAACCCTTGTAGAGAAGACAAAAGATTTTATTCACTCTGTGCTCATAGACAGGATGAACTATCATTATGCTGACTGGGTATACAGGAAGCACAAAATAGAGTGGGCAAATGAAGAATCGTTTTTCAGGCACAAAGGCAATGAGATAAAGAGGCTTCTCGATGACAAAGGTATCCCCTGTGAACTTTTGTTTTAAATGGAGTTTTTCTTTGTTATATTTTATTCTGCTGCCTTATTTAGATATTAAATAAAAATCCTAAAAAAGTTATTGAGATGTTTTTAGAGGATGGAGAACCTGAATTAGAAGCAGAATTCATTGGCATTCATAATGTGGTTGTAGGTTAAATATGAAATATCTCTTGGAAGATATATCTGGCGGAGGGAGTAGGATTCGAACCCACGGGGCGCGCGACACGCCCAACGGTTTTCAAGACCGCCGCTTTAGGCCGCTCAGCCATCCCTCCGTAAAAGTCCTGTTTACTACCATCTTATTAAAGAGCTACCCCAGGTAAGCCCGCCGCCAAATGCTGTAAGCAGCACAAGGCTACCTTTTTTTATTGTCCCATCCCTCACAGCCTCATCAAGGGCAATGGGCACTGTGGCAGAAGATATATTACCATATTTTTCAATGGTCATATAGACCTTTTCATCAGGGACTTTGAGTTTTTTTGCCATACCCTGGAGGATCCTCAGGTTTGCCTGGTGTGGTATTATTACATCCACATCATGGATTGTGTAGTTATTTGCAGCCACTGCCTCCTCACATGCCTCGGCAAATCTGCTCACAGCAACCTTGAATGACTTATTTGCCTCAATCATCTTTAAATAGTGTAGCCCTTTATCTACACTCTCATAGGAGATGGGTGTGGTCTTTGAACCACCCCCTGGCATAAGTAGTGTATCACCATTTGCACCGTCAGTATGGATATGGGTAGATAGAATCTCAGCACCAAGCGAAGTCTCTGTAACCACAGCAGCGCCTGCACCATCACCCCACAATATACAGCTTTCCCTTTCCTTCCAGTTAACGACCCTGCTCATAATCTCACCGGCCACAACAAGGGCAGTTTTATTCACCCCTGACTTTATCATCCTGTCGGCAACGTGAAGGGCAAAAATAAATCCAGAACATGCTGCTGTTACATCAAATGATACAGCCTTAGTGCACCCCAGCTTTGCCTCAAGCCAGTTTGCCCCTGCTGGACAATGGGTATCTGGTGTTATAGTGGCAAGGATAATAAGGTCTATATCATCAGGCTTTACCCCGGCTGCAGACATGGCATTTTCACATGCTACCTTGCATAGGTCAGATGTGGCCTGGCCATCCGCTGCAATCCTCCTCTGTTTTATACCTGTCCTTGTGTATATCCACTCATCAGATGTATCAAGGAACTTTTCTATATCAAAATTGGTCATTATCTTTTCTGGTAGGTAAGAACCTGTCCCAACAATTCCTGTTCTCTTCATGAACCTTCTTTTCCTCCTCTTTTTAAGTGATTTAATAGAACAAAAAAGGTATAAGATTGTCAAGGAAAACATGGGAGGTGACCTTGCCTAAGGATCACATAGATGCAAAAGGCTTTATTGTTGTCCTTATTCTCACAGTTTTATGGGGGCTTAATTACTCTGCCATAAAATTCTCCAACAAAGGTCTTTCCCCTATATTTACAACATTTATCAGGTCAGTAATTGCATCCTTTCTTGGAGTGATTTATTGTATCTATATCAAGCAACCTATATTTCACAGGGGCATTATTCTGTTTCATGGATTCATTACTGGTATGCTGTTCGGCCTTGAGTTTGTGTTCTTCTACCTTGCTGTATTATATACAGGTGCTGCAAGGACTGCAGTCCTTGTTTATCTATCACCCTTTGTGGTGGCAGTAGGGGCACACATGTTCTTAAAGGAGAGGCTTAACATGATAAAGATAATAGGGCTAATCCTTGCCTTTATAGGAGTGTATCTTGTATTATCGGGGAAGCCTTTGAAGCACACAAGATATATGCTTATAGGCGATATATTTGCAATAATAGCTGCTTTTTTATGGGGTGCCACGACCATCTATATAAAGAGATACCTTGCCGCAAGTGTCCATCCAATAAACACCTTTATCTATCAATTAATCTTTTCAATCCCTATTATGTTCATAAGTGCCTGGATAATAGAAGATAAATGGATTATAAACATAAACTTTGCAATACTCGGTTCTGTGTTTTTCCAGTCTGTAATTGTTGCATTTATGTCGTATCTTGCATGGTTCAAGCTCATACATGATTACCCTGTGGCACAGCTTTCTATATTCACATTCCTTACCCCTGTTTTCGGTGTGCTTTTCGGGATAGTTATCTCTAAGGAACAGATAACAGCGGGTCTTATAGGGGGTCTTATACTCGTCTGTATAGGCATATACTTAACAAATTCACAAAACATAGGGTTTTTAAATTCAAAAAAACTTATAAGGGGTAGAGGTTGAATAAGAATCGTATCTTTACCATAGCAGGCTTTTTAATAAGTATCATCCTTTTGTATCTGGCGTTAAAGGGAATACACTTTCAGGATATCTATGATATATTGAAAAAAGCTGACTACAGGCTTGTATTCCTACCAACGGTGTTTATATTTCTTGCTGCCCTTTTCTCCTCTTTTAAATGGTCAAGGATTGCCGGGAACAATGTAAAGATCAAAAATACCTTTATTGCATTAATAATCGGGCTTTTTATTAACAATGTCCTCCCTGCAAGGATAGGAGAGGTGGCAAGGGGTTATGTCCTCTCCAGAAAAGAGGGGCTCTCTTTTTCTTTTGCCCTCTCCACTGTACTTGTGGACAGGCTTTTTGACCTCATAGGGCTCCTGATTATTACCTTTGTCTTCTTTCCAAAACAGAGCATGCCCCATCAGGTCTCAAAGGCCATATACATGCTCATCATAGTGCTCACATTATGCATCACTGTATTTGTGCTCCTAAGCCATAAAAAAACTGCCAGGATAATAGCAGACAGGCTTCATGCTATCCAGAAACCTGTTTTTATTAAACTTGCAAAAAGACTCACTGAGATCCAGGAGAACTTAAGCCGTATAAAATCTCCTGTCACAACAATCTATTATATCTGTATTGCCTTTATACAATGGCTGTGCATGAGCTCTGCCCTTTATTTTGTTACCCTGACTATTGGGATTTCAGTCAGTTTTTTATACATACCCTTTATATGTGCACTGTTGAACATGGGGCTTGCAGTCCCCTCATCCCCTGGTTATATTGGTGTCTATCAATTCATACTCATATATCTCCTTGCTATCTTTGATGTCCCCAAATCCCAGGGG
>JAOAHW010000082.1 GCA_026415015.1 Syntrophorhabdaceae bacterium | reverse complement strand
CCCTATGGGTGCTGACCACACAGCAGGTTATGCAGTGGCAACCAATATCCTTAAGGTAGGTGGGTTTGTAGACCCACTAAAGCCAGAGGGCCAGATTGAGCTTTCGAGAAACCTCCAGATAGCCACAGCAGCCATAGACTCAACTGGTATGTGTCTTTTCATAGCCTTTGCAGTCCTTGACCAACCAGAGACATTTGAGGCACTCCTGGACATGATAAATGCCTTTTATGGATTAAACTTAACAGCTGACGATGTGGTATCGCTGGGGAAGAATATCCTTACCATGGAGAGGACATTTAACAGGCTTGCGGGTTTTACAAATGTCCATGACCGTTTACCTGATTTCTTCAAGAGGGAGGCAGTGCCACCCCACAATGTAACCTTTGAGATTAAAGACGAGGAGTTAGATACAGTTTTTAACTTGTGAGATTAAAGACGAGGAGTTAGATACAGTTTTTAACTGGTGAGATTAAAGACGAGGAGTTAGATACAGTTTTTAACTGGTGAATGATAATTAATAAAGTCTCGACTTTTATGAATATGCAGATTTGAAATGAGGTTGAATATTACTGTTAGTATGAGGGCAATACCTGTTTTTCTCACACTGCTTCAGGAGGGTGTAACCTTAAAAGGTAATATAGGGATAAGCGTAAGGGATGCTATAAAAGAGCATCTTGGTATAACCGATGAGTATATAGATAAAAAGGTCAGTACAATTCTCCTTAATGGGTCAGTTGTAGATGACATGGACAGGGCCACAATAGATGAAGGCTCTGTCCTTGCCTTATCAGGGGCCATGCCTGGTCTTGTAGGGGCTACAATGAGGACACATAGCCCTTATGCATCGTTCCGTAATGTTATTACATACAAAGAAAAAAATAGGTTATCTGCTGTAAAAAAAGGGGTATTCCAGATAAAACTCTTCAATGTATTGCTTGAAGACCTAGGATTAGGGCTTCTAAAAAAAGGTATATTAGTGAATCCTGAGAGGGTGAGACTGATACTCAAGACCCAATCTAAAATTGATATTAAAGGCATATCCCTTGATGGTATGTCATTGGGTCTTGATGAATTGGACAAAAGGTTGTCAGATGAGGCTATACCTATAATTGAACTCACTGTTAATAACCTTTAAAGGGGTAAGATAGAATGGGTGTAATGATAAAACTCTTTGCCACTTTACGGACAGGGAGGTTCTCTGAAAAGGTCTACGAGATAAAACCTAACACGACTATCTCTAATATAATAGAGGAGTTGGGACTTCCTTCTGAACAGGTGAGTATCATATTTGTAAACGGAAGGCATGCAAAACCTGATACAATACTCAAAGAAGGTGATGAGATTGCCATGTTCCCACCCATAGGAGGAGGCTGATACCTACGGCAATGGGGAGATTAGGCCAATGACTTCTGAAACGAACTTGAAAAAAAGAGGTATTTTTGAGAGGTTAACAGGTTGATATAAAGACTACTGCTTGTAAATGTAGACACCCCCTACGATGGGGTCTACGATATTTCTCTCTTTTACAAAGTTTATTATCCTGTCATTTAGACGCATACCCTTTGGCATAATCTTGACACCGGAAAGAGAAAATACATCCTCTGCCACGACCATACCTGATTTAAGCTCATCTATGGGGATGCTGCTCTGTTTGAAGGATATATCAGCTTTGTTTTCTATAAAATAGTTTATAGCATGGGATGCTATAAAAGGATCGAGTTTCGTGTTTATGGCATGCCTTAAACCCTCTGTAATCTCTTCTCTACTCATCCCTGACATGGCCATCTCCTCTTGTAATACTATAGCCCTTAATATCCTTGCGCCAATGGGTATTGTATCTTTCATGATACCTTCTGGCCTGCCAGAACCATCATAGTTTTCAAGCTGATGGTATATATCATGGGCAGTATCATCATATCCTGTGATGGTGGATACTATCAAAGAACCTATAACAGGATACTGATAATATATATTTAAATCCTCATGGGATAGGACATTCATTTTTGACTTGATAATCCTCTCTGGTATCCCTATCTTTCCTATCTCATGGAGTTGGGCACCAAAAACTATCTTCTTTTGCACCTCCTCATGTAACTCCATTCTCTCCGCTATATATCTGGCCATGTCTTTCGCCTTATCTGCCCTTGCTTTGGCATCAGGGATATTAATCTCCAGGATCTTCAATAGGACAGCGATTATTTCACTCAGGTTTTTCTCCAGTTGTATATTGGCAAGCCTAAGTTTTTCTTTTTCCTTTATAAGTTCATTTTGGAGTGACTTGATCTTGAGGAATGCCTTTACCTTTCCCAGAAGCACTTTTGTGGATATGTTCTTTTCTATATAGTCATCTACACCCTTTTCAAGGCCCTCTATCTTTTTGTCTACACTGGTCTCTGCTGTAAGGAGGATGAACATAGAGTTAGCCAGCTCAGGGTCATTCCTTATATCATGACAGAACTCAAGGCCATCTCTTTCAGGCATGTAATAATCACTTATGATTATATCAGGGATTATCTCTTTTGCTATCTTTAATCCTTCACGGGCGCTGTATGCACCAAAGAGCAAATAGTTTTTATTATCGGAGAACAGCGCCTTTATGAGTTCTACAGCGAGTTTATCGTCATCTACTATGAGGATCTTATAAGTCTCTTCACTATTCATTTTTGGCCTACTATTATTTTTGGTTTAGGAATAGCCACAATTATATTTACCCTTCTATTGGCAAAGTCCATGGGTTTATCAGGGTGTTTAAGCTGCCTATCTGCATAGCCCCTGACACCTATTATCTGCTCTTTTTTGACCCCGTTTTCCTCAAGCACCTTCCTTGCCGCATTTGCCCTGTCTGAACTCAACTCCCAGTTAGAATAACCTGGTGATATATACGGTAGGGCATCGGTGTGGCCCTCAATAATCACCTGATTGTTTAGCTGACCTATCTCCTGGGCAAGCATTTTTAAGAGTTTTACGGTCTCTGGTTTAACTCTGGCACTACCCACATCAAAGAAAAGACCCTGTGCATTTTCAATCAGCTCTATCTTCAGACCCTCTTCAGTTACACTAAGTTGTATCTTGTCCATAAATTTTTCAAATCCAGGTGTAGATGCAACAATATTTTCTATCTTTTTACTCTCAGCCTTCAGCTTCTCCATCTCACCTTTTATCTTTGATATCTCCTCTTGGAATGCCTTAAATGCCTGGTCAGATTCCTTTGTATCCTCCTTTGGAAACAGCACTGGTTTAGGTGGCGCACCAGATGTACCTGAGTGGATACCACTACCGCCGATAAAGATAGTCGGGTCTTTAAAATAGGCTGCTATTGCCTGTTTTATACTGTTATTCTGGCCCACAATCCACAAGACAATAAAAAGGGCCATCATGGCTGTCACAAAGTCAGAATATGCCACCTTCCATGCACCACCATGGTGCCCGCCATGACCCTTTTTCTTTATTACAATCCTTATAGGTATATTATGCTTGTCTTCGCTCATTTTGTTGTTCCCTTCACATAGGTCTCCATCTCCTGAAAAGATGGACGAAAATCAGATGATATAGACCTTCTTGCAAACTCTACAGAGAGGATAGGGTTCAACCCCTTGGCAGCACATATGATACCTGATTTTATAACATGATAAATTCGGGTATCATCATCATTGGAAAGTTCAAGGTTCGTAGCCAGTGGCTGGATGAATCCATAAGAGGCGAAGACCCCGAGAAATGTACCTACAAGGGCTGCGGCCACCTTATGACCAATCTCCTCAGGCGGTCCATTTATAGCCTGCATAGTAATAACAATACCGAGAACAGCGGCAACAATACCAAGACCTGGAAGGGAATCCCCTATTTTCTGGAGGATCATGCTGGGTTTTGTACCTTCATGGTGGTGTAGTTCTATGTCTGCATCCATGAGGAGTTCTATCTCTTGGGGAGGTACACCACCCATGATTACAAGGCGCATAGTATCAGATATAAACTCTATAAGATGCGGTTGCTTTAGAAATTCAGGATAATTCTGAAATATTGTACTCTCAGATGGTCTTTCTATGTGCGACTCAATGGCAATAAGCCCGTCTTTTCTTATGATGTTGAAGAGTTCATAGAGGAGCTTTAAAATGTCGAGATAGGTCTGTTTGCTTGTCTTAGTCCCCTGAAGAGTCTTTAACAGGTTATTTATTATCTTCTTCAGGAGCTTGCTCGGTGTTGAAATAAGTAGTGCGCCTATAGCAGACCCACCTATAATCACGAACTCTGCCACCTGAATAAGGACAAGGACAGGCCCTCCCTCAAGGATAAAACCACCGATAACAGATACTGTAACTACAATAATACCGACTATTGTAAGCATTTTTAATCAAACCCTTTTAAAAAATTAATCAAACCCTGAACTGACCTATTACCTCCTGGAGCCTTTTCGATAGTAAAGCAAGTTGGGCTGAGGCGTCTGCATTGCTCTGAATATTTTTTGCAGTCTTCTGCATAACCTCAGATATCTGCTGGATGTTGTTTGCTATCTCATTTGTGGTTGCTGTCTGTTGTTCTGATGCAACAGCTATCTGGTTCACCTCAGCAGTTACTGCATTTATCTGTTCAAGTATATCCTTTATGGCGTCACCTGATTTTTTTGCCTCTTCACTACCTCGCTCCACCTCTTTTACCCCTTGTTCCATTGAGACTACAGCGCTCTTTGTCTCTGCCTGCATTGCCTGTATTGTATTGGCTATCTCCTTTGTGGCCTCTGTAGTCCTTTCAGCAAGCTTGCGGACCTCATCGGCAACTACAGCAAAACCCCTGCCATGTTCTCCAGCCCTGGCAGCCTCTATGGCAGCATTTAATGCAAGGAGATTTGTCTGGTCTGCAATATCGTTTATAAGCCCTACCACTGTTCCTATCTGGTCAGACCTCTCTCCAAGTTTTTGGTTTATTACTGCTGATTGCCTCACAATGTCCCTTATCTGGTTCATTGTGGATAGGTTCCTATTTATAATGGTTTCTCCAGTTTTAGCGGATGTATTTGCCTTTTCAGCGCTCTTAGCAACCATCACACAGTTTTTAGTAATCTCTGATGATGTAGTTGACATCTCCTCACTGGCTGTTGCAACAGAATTGACCTGTGTTGCCACTTGCTCTATGGCCGCTGCCATTTGTTCGGCACTGGTGTTTAGTGTATTGGCAGCAAAATTGACTTGATTACCGCTCTCAGAGACCTTCATGATTGTATCATGGAGTCTATCTACAAGGGCATTAAAATGCCTTGCTATCTCTCCTATCTCATCCTCTGATTTTATATCTACCCTCTTTGTGAGATCACCCTGTGCAATAAACTCCATCACATCTATTGTATCCCTTATAGATGCAAGTGTTAATCTGCTCATTCCAATACTAATAAAAAGAGACAGAATAATAGCAACACACATGACAATAGCCATAATTATGACTATCTTGTTAAAGATACTCAGGGAGTACTCATAACCCGACTTGCTCATCTTGTTTTCCAATTCCAAAAGACCTTGAAGGGTCTTGTTTAATACCTGAAACTGGTCATCTGCAGTACCCATAAACATAGTTGCTGAACCTAGATCACCACCTATAGATAGGTCTATTACGCCCTCTACAGGCTTTTTGTATTCCTGCAATTGCTGTAGAGCTGTCTCAAAGAGCTTTTTCTCTTCAGCGGTGATGCTATGGGATGATATTTTTTTATTTATGTCTTCCTTTAAGGCATCGAGTAAGCTTATTAATGAGCCTCCTAATTCCTCTATCCTTGCCTTTTCATATTGAGCGCTTGTCCAACTTATCACCTTGTATACACTGGCATGAACATTTGTAAGCGTTATAACAGTTTGAGATACCATCTCATAATTTTTAAACTTTTTGTTATAGATGTCATTTATAGTTGACTTTTGGTTTAAAAGACCGATATAGACCACAACACCAAAGGTCAAGAGGAGTATAATAATGACAAGTGGAGGAAGAAGCAATTTCTTTGACATTCCAAGACTTGATAGATATCTTTTCATCTCATATACCCCTCTTTTTCCTTTTTTTGATTATTTTTTATAAATACCGCAACCAAGGATTACATCATCTACCTTCATAAAATAGGTAGATTTATCCTCTATTTTCTTTGTTACAGGGTTAGTCCATTTATAGTCTGACCATCCACTGCCCTTTGAATTAGCGGCATCTACAATCTCTTTAATAAAGAGCTTTCCTGACGCATCCTTTAGACCTATCATGTCTTTTCCTACAAGTTTAGGATTGCCACCGTGGGCAATGGTGAGGCCTTTTGGGTCGAGGGCAAATATGTAAAGATCGTCTTTCTTGAACTTTGTACCATCTGTAAACTCCTTTAATGCCTTATCTTTGCCGTTTTCCTTTAAATAGGCAGCAGCCTTTTTTACCATTGCCTCAGCCTCTGCTGCTGTCCCTGCTGCTACTGCCTGTTTCACAAAAGCAAAGAGAAAAACACAGACAAACATTAAAACCACAACTCTTTTCATAAAACCTCCTCCGTTTATTTTTTTTAAAGCCAAATATTTTTAGGCTTCTTTTGAAACACCTTTTCTCTCTATGTCTGCTATCATAACCCTCAGGTTATTTACCCTGTTTTTCCATCCCTTAAGGTATCTGCCAAAGACATCAGGTCTTGCTTCAGCAAGCCTTTTATACCTCTGTTCCCTCATGTTCAAGAATGTATTTATATCACCCCCTGACTTGGCAAGGAGTTTTTTTGCCATGGCAGGCGAATTTACATAAGTATCAAAATAGACTATACTAAGGGAGTGAGGCAGGTTTGCAGCCCCTGACATATCCCATAATTTCTCATATATGACTACTGCCTGTTCCTTTGTAATGTCTTTTATATTACCTTTATAACCTAAAGAGCTTGCTGTGGACTGGAGGATGCCGTATCTCGATGATTCGCCGCTTGCACCGTCTTTATTTACCAATCTTTCACCCTCATGTTTTAAGACAAATTCAATGGCGGTTTCAAAACTACCTTTTTTATTCGATAGAAAATTCTCCATCTCGAAGGTTGGCAGTGTTTGAATATTGAGATTTTTTAAAGGTACCTGCTGGACTAACCCGCTACTGGATTTTGAGACCTTTTGATTCAGAATATTGTCAAATTTCGAGTTCATTAAATTGGCTGCCCTGTTTGAATCAATTCTTTTCTTTTGGGCAATCTGATTCATGACAATAATATCGATTAAATCAGTATAACTGACCATGTTTTTATTCTCTGCAATAAGCATACCAATTTCTGTTATCTTCTTTGATCAATTCGGATGTGTGAATTCTTGAGCATTTCCCACGAATTTTGCCTGTCTTCATCTGCCTGGTCTTTCTGTCTTGAGTCTGTCTGTCCTCCTATTATATAAACGGTCTTATCTTTATCCATCTGGATGTCAAGCTCTCTTTTGTCAGAGTCACCATAGACCATCGTATAAAATATGCAGGGCAAGACAATAGCAACAAAGAAGATTATCTTCATTTTTTTCTCCTTTTAAGGCTCTATAAAAATTTATCGAAGTTTTTGAAAATTTATTAAGATTTTTTTGAGTTTTTGGTAAAAAAATTTTTAAGGTGCTTAAGTTTATTTTATTTTCAAACGATAAAATATATGTATTATAGATTAAAATCTTTTTTGGAGGATTAAGATTATGAATGTCCTTGTGGTTGATGATTTTTCAACAATGAGAAAGATTATAAAAAATGTCCTAAAACAGATAGGCATAGAGAGTGTTTTAGAGGCAGAAAACGGCAAGATAGCCCTTGACCTTCTCAAGAAGGAGGAGGTAAACCTTATCATAAGCGATTGGATTATGCCTGAGATGACAGGTATAGATTTTTTAAAGGCATGTAAAGAGGATGAACATATAAAAAAGATACCCTTTATCATGGTTACTGCTGAGGCCCAGAAGGGCAATATCATGGAGGCAATAAAGTCAGGGGTTGATAATTATATAGTAAAACCCTTTACCCCTGAAAAGCTTCAGGCGGCCATTGAAAAGGCTAAAGAACGCATAGGAAAATAATTTCTTGGAGGAGATCATGGATGTTCAGTATATCAACCCCTTTATAGTAGCTGCCCAGACAGTCTTTAAGACCATGCTCAGCATAAATATAGATATGGGAAAGCCGCAATTAAAAAATACCTGTGTAACATCAGAGGATATAACAGGTATAATGGGCCTTGCCGGTGATAAAAAAGGTACAGTGGCAATAAGCTTGAGAGAGCAGGGCGCAAAATATATCTATAAGACCCTGAT